>CALUTA010000021.1 GCA_944323585.1 Candidatus Gastranaerophilales bacterium | reverse complement strand
TTTTTAATTCTCTTGTAATTTCAAGTGCCGCTTCGGTTGATGAAACTTTATCCGACAAAAGTGAGGATACCTGTTTTAGTTCATTAATGTAGTTTTGTCTGTAATCGTTGTCATAGAGTATTTTTTCGATTTCATAGGTTATGTTTTGAACGTTAACGTCTTTTTGGATAATTTCAGGTACTATTATTTTACCTGAGATTATGTTCGGGAGCGAAACCATCTTTATACATCTTACAAGCAGATAGATAAAATAAAATACCCATGGGCCTCTGTAGGCTATTATCATTGGTGTGTTGTACATTGAAGCTTCAAGTGCAACCGTTCCCGAGGCAAGTATCAGCGCATCAGATACGCTTAAAAGTGCTTGATTGTCCCCTTTTATAACTTTATAGTCAGTGTTTTTTAAATATTTGTCAAAAACTTCGTCAGGCAAGTTCGGAGCATGAGAAATTACAAATTGAATATCAGGATGAAGTTTTTCAAGGTTTTGCGCTGTTTTTACAAAAACGTTCATCAATTGCTTAAGTTCAAATTTTCTTGATCCTGGAAAGACAGCAACAAGTTTTTTATTTTTATCAAGGTTGTATTTTTCAAAAAATTCATTTCTGTCAGCTTTTTTCGGAAGCTGTGAAACAAGCGGATGCCCGCAGTAGTGAGTTTTTATCCCGTAACTTTCATACATCTCTTTTTCAAACGGGAATATGCACAATACCTCATCAATATTCTTTTTGATGGTATTAATCCGCCATTTTCTGCTTGCCCAGACCTGAGGCGGAATGTAATAGAATGTTTTTATCCCTGCTTTTTTCAGAAATTTTGCAACATTAAGGTTAAATGCGCCGTAATCCGTCAAAAGTACAAGATCAGGCTTGAATTCTTTTGTGATATAATCAACAACTTTTTTGCCGAGAAGTATATGGTTGAAAATTATCCCGAAAGAAATTCCGACTGCCCCCATTTTTTTCTGGTCAGAAAACAGCTTTACACCTGCGGATTTTAAATTCTCACCGCCGATTCCTTCAATTTCTATATCAGGATTTAACTCATATAATTTTTTTGCAACTTTTGAGGCATGGATGTCGCCCGAGTATTCGCCTGTTATTATGAAAACTTTTTTCATGAATTTACTGCCATTAATACAATATTGTTGTCGTCCGCAAATTTTATTACTTCTTCCTGATTTACAATAATTGTTTCGTTAGCTTCAACCGCAAGAAGAGAGGCTTTATAGCGTTTCATTGTTTTAAGAGTCCTTAAACCTACTGCCGGAATGTCAAAACGCTTGTCCTGCTTTGGCTTTGCAACTTTTACAACAACAGCGCCGCTTTTTGCAAGTTTTGACCCTCTTTTTATGCACATATCAGTGCCTTCAATTGCTTCTACAGCCATTGCCATTTTGTCTTTGATGATTACAGATTGCCCGACATCAATTTTACCCATTTCTTTGGCAAGCCAGAATCCGTAATTTACGTCCTGAAGCTGTTCTTCTGTCGGTTTATTTTTGCCGAGGACACCTGCCGGTATCATCAGATTTTTGATGAATATTGTCTGATCTAAAACCGTTATTCCCGCTTTTTCAAACTCTTTTACTATCAAAAGCATTACTTCATCATCATTTAGTCTTTTAATTGTTTTCAAAAGTTCAATTGCGCGTGAATCAAATTTGTGAAGCTGTAAAAGTACACGTTTGTGGACTTTTCCTAAAAAAGTCGCCTGTTTTATTTCTTCTGTTTTTAAAATTTTTTCTATTTTGTTTATTTCACCCGGATGGCAGTCGTAAACTTTTGAGCAGTATTTTTTCAACTTGGCTCTGTTATCTTTTGCAAGTGAAATGCAAATTACGTCAAATCCGTTTTCTTTTGCATACTGTGCCATTTTTACCGGCAAAATTCCGTCGCCGGCTATTAATCCTTGTTTATTTTCCAACATTAAAGACATTTTTATTTTTCCTCTTTTACTGAAATTTTACCACAACCGTTTTTTAATGCATAAATTTCTTCAACTTCTTTTTCTGTTAAATGTGATGCTCCGCCGAGAATCTCTGTTTGAAGTATTACCTGAGCGTAGCTTTCGGCAAGTTCAAGGTTTAAGTAGGCTTCTTTGATTGTTTTTCCGGCTGAAATCATACCGTGATTTGCCATTAAAATTACGTTAAAATCTTTGAAATATTTTGCTGTTTTTTCAACAAGATCAGATGATGAAGGAAGTCCGTATTCTGCAAGCGGAATTTTTCCGAAATAAAAGATGTTTTCAGGCATTATCGGACTGTCTAAAGCCTTTTGGCAGGCCGCAAACGTACTCAGATAAGGGGAGTGCATATGAAGAATACATTTGATATCAGGTCTTTGTTTGTAATATTCAACGTGTAACATTTTTTCACTGGAGGGCTTTTTCGTACCTTCAATAAGGTTTCCGTCAAAATCTATCAAAACCAGTTCATCATCTTCTAAGTATGCATTTGCAGAGCCTGATGTTGTTATCAAAATTTTGTCATCTATTCTAACTGACATATTGCCTGAAATCCCCGGAGTCATATTCTTGTCTCCGGCAAGGCGTCCGTATTTTTTTAATTCTTCTTTGATTTCGTTCAATTCCATAATGTTTTATATTTGTTCTTTGTTGGGATCTTCTATGTTGATAACCTGCGCAAATGTGCGCTTAACAGGTCTTTTCGGCAGATCTTCAGGAAATACGACCGGCTGAACATATTTTTTGCTCTGCCCGAGTTTTTCCGGATGCTGAATTTCAAGGCGGTCATATTCTACTGAGGAGCCTTTGGTATCTAACGCCAGCTGGATTGTAAAGTAGGTCTGTTCTCTGACAAAATCGTATCCAAAGCTGACTTTAAAATCATCCGGTCCGACTGCTACGATAAATGAGCTTTCCTGCATATCCTTCTGGTTGGGGGCATCATCAGAAAGGTTAATTGATGTTCCGTATGCCAGTGTAAGATATTTATTAACCCTTAGTGCTTCTCTTAAATAGACGTTGGATTTTCCATATCTGTATGCGTCATATCTTGGAATAGGACTTTGGTCGGAATAGGCTGATTGAAAATATCCTATGTCCTGCATCCAGTATTTGTATTGGGTGTGCAAATAAGGACCGATACGACCGACAAATTGTGTATCTCCGGTTCCGTAAATGGCTCCGCTTCCCTGCATAAGGAAGCCGGCATCCATGTGCAGACGTTTTTCATTGTTGTGGTATGAGTAAAGTGACTGCATTATCTGAGCCATATATTTTAATCTGGTTGTCCCTATCTGGTTAGAGTTGATTTTTTCATCGTATCTGTTTCTGTCGCTGTCGTGCATATAACCGAATGATGTACGATGTTTAAATGTCAGGTGTTTACCTTTGCCTAAGAAATCAGGATATCTTACTCCGTCCATATATACTGCTTCGGCTAAATATTTGGCCATTCGATAGCCCATCCACCAATCACTCATATATGAATTCATTCCGTATTGCAGCATAAATTTATCATCAAGATACTGTTTGCCTCGAATAGCCAGCACATCTTTTGCGCTTCCGTACATCATATCGGTTCTGTTTGTGGAACTTGTGTATCTTAAGCCTCCGCCTATGCCCCATTCATCTCTGTAGTTTACAAGAGGCATAACCTTGATTGTTGAGCCAAACGGTGCATCAAACACAAATCCGGGGCCTGCAAACATACCAATCATTGATCTGCTTCCGAATTCAGGTATATTGGTTTCTACAAAATTGTGTTCCTTGTTTGTGTGTACTGTGAAGCTTTTAAAATTAAAAGCTTTTGTGTCTCCCAGGTTGACGCTTCCATCTTTTACCGTAATGGTTTCATGATCATCCTTTGCGTTGACTTTTATGTTTTTGGCTATTACTTTAACCTTTGTATGACCTATCATATCGTCAAGATGTGATTGGGCAGCTTCAGGAATTACCATTTTATCAATTCTTACACGCATGAATCTTGTCTGAAGATGAAGAATATAACTGCGTTCAGATGCAATTTTACCTTTTTCCAATACAATCAAATCGTCTTCAGCATTCGCTTTTTCTGCATAAATTGTCATATTGAGCTGATCTGCTTTGAGATTTGTCATAAGGGTATTTTCTTCATTAATGTTCAGCTGGAAAAAGTCCCCGTACATCGTGTTGCCGTCTTTTGTTACTTCAACGTTATCAAATGCCTTTAATACATTAGTCGCAGTGTTGTAAGTTATTCTGTCCGCAACAATTTTGACACCCTGTGTTGGAAATCTTAAAACAGGCCGGCCTAGTGCTTCAACTTCTTCATCAAGATAATTTACAACTTCACAGTCTAAAATGGCTTCTTTTTCTGCTTCAACCTGTTTTACACCGCCTTTGATTTTCATTGTTTCATCATTTGCAGATGCTTCAGCTGGTTTGTTTTCAGCTGGAATTGCTGCTTCTGTCTTGCCTGTATTATCTTTTGGGTTCTTATTATCTTCCGGTTTGTTTTCGGAAGTGTCTGCAGCACTGTCTGATTTATCTCGGTTGAAAAAGTTGAATTTTTTCTTTTCTTTTTTCTGTTTGTTTTCTTTATTCATCTGATCGAGGAAGTTTTGAAGATTTTCTTCCTGCATTTCTTCAATAGCGTCTTCGCTTGTGTAATCTTCTTCTTCCTCCAATTTCTTTAAAAATTCCGCTTCAAGCCGTTTTTGTTCAAGCATTTCTTCGTGGGCTTTGGTTCTGTAGTAATTTTGGATTTTAATTCTCATTTGTTTGAAAAGCGGAGTTCCTCTGGAACGAATTTCTTCGCCGCCGAATTCTGCCATACCTGAATCATAATCACGGATTTTCTCTTTTGTTTTAACTTCAGAGCTCATCGGCGGTTCAAAAAAGAATTGCTGGATATTTTCCAGTTCTTTTTGTTCAGGGGTTTGCTCAACTGCAGGATCCTGATACATGTCCCAGTATGCGTAAGCCGTACCGGGAAGCATTAGAGTTATTAAAGCTGTTAAGAGTAATTTTTTCAATAGATGATCCCTTTTCTTCTTTAAATGTAATTAAGCGGATTGTTTGGTTTGCCGTTAATTCTGACTTCAAAGTGGCAGTGAGGTCCTGTTGAATAACCGGTTGTGCCTTCCAGCCCGATTACCTGACCTTTTTGGACTGACTGTCCGTTGCTGACTTTAATTGTTGACATATGAGCATATAATGTTGTCATCGGATGTCCGTTGATAATTCCGTGGTCTATAATTACAACTTTGCCGTAGCCTCCGTACCAGCCTGAATAAATAACCTTGCCGCTGTTAGAAGCTTTTATGCTTCCGTAATTCGGCCCGCCGATATCCACACCTGAGTGGAAGGTGCGGCTGTTGAATATCGGGTGCGTTCTCCAGCCAAATGGTGAAGTTATTCTGCCGGCAATCGGTTTCATAAATCCTGCAGAAGATGTTTTTACTGTTGATTTGCTGTAGCCTTTGCTTATCATTTTTTGCAAATCTTCAGATTGGCGTTCTAATTCTCGTTCTGTTTTCTGGTAGTATGCTTTGTCAGTTTTCAGCTTGTTTATCATGCTTTGATTCTGGGCTATTGCTTGTTTAATGGTTCTCTGCTGGTCATTCATGCTTGCAATTGTAGAGGCAAGCTCCTGTTTTTGAACTTCAATATCCTTTTTCATCTTCGCTAGTTTTGCGGATTTCTCTTTAAGCTCAACCATTTTTTTGTAGTCGCGTCTTATGATAATACGTTCAAAATAAACAACGTCCAGCAATGCATTCAAATCTTTTGCTGATAATATAAGCTCAAACATACCAAGACGCTGGTTTTTAAATACCTGCCGGATTCTGCTTTTAAGTTGTGCATCGACATTGTTGAAGTCGCTCTGCGCTCTGGCAAGATCTACCTGCATCCTGCTTAATTGAGATTCAATTTCATTATATCTGGCTCGTGTTGAGGCAAGTGTTGAGTGGGTTGTTTCCAGTTTTTGCTGGTTTTTATATAATTTGTTTTTTTCCAGCCCTTCAAGAAGCTGTATTCTTTTGATTTTTTCTCTTGTCTGTTTTTTCTTTTGATCCAGCGTTGTCGCATATGAAGTCTGGGGTGTTACAGTCAAAAGACAAATGAACACAGCCAATAAAGCTATAAATAAATTTTTTATTGTTTTATTTAAATTCATTTATTTCCCTATTTGAATAAAAGCGGCAGCATCATTAAACCCACCGTCCATGCGATGAAGGTTACTGCTATAACGCCGATTATTAATTTCTGGTGTTTTCTGAAAAATTCCATCTTCTTCCCCTAAGTTACTGATAACATTGTACTATAAAAAATATTTTGTGCAATTGTGTAAAAATAAATTTGCAAAATCCTCTCTTATAATTTAATATTGTTTATATGAAATATCAGTTTATAGATGACATCACCGACAGAAAAATATTCTTAAAACAGGAGATTGATCCTGTCTCAAAGATTTTGGCTGAAAATAATAATGAGCAGTTTTTGAAGATGCATGAATTTTTTATGTATGAAAAATTCCTTCTTCTTGTTAGCGGTTTTTTAGGAACAGGAAAATCTTCGGTAATTGATTATTTTGTTGATTTTTTAAAACCTGAAGCTGTTGTTTTAAAGTATAACTGTTTTGAAACAACGAATTTGGAAGATTTGCTTCTGGCGTTATTTGAAAAATTTAAAACGCTTGAAGCTGAGAATATTATACGGGAACCTAAAATGCGCTCGGAAAATTTTGCGCAGAAAATTAATTCTTATTTTATTTCTATTTCGGCTCCGATTGTCGTAATTATAGATTCATTTGAACAGGTTTTGAAATCAAACAAAGGTGAAATTCTGGATTTTTTGAAACATCTTTCTCATACTCAGAAAGTTAAAGTTATAATTGCCGGAAGAACTTTTGATTTGAATGACTTTGAAAAGCAGTTTGACTATTCAAAAATAATGGTTGGAGCTCTAGAAAAGCATAATTTTGAGAAATATTTGAAATTGTATGATATAAAAACAATCGGGCCTGTGTCAGATGAACTTTATAAACATACAAGAGGATATTTCCTTTATGTTACTCTTGCGTTGAAAATTATTCAAATTCGCGGCTTGAGTATGTACGAATTTCTTGACGGATACAGCAAGAGTTTTCTTTCATACAATGACTTTATTTTAAGAGAAGCGCTTGCTCTTATTGATCCTGTGAGCGGGCATCTTTTCAGGTTCTTGACCATTATCAGGCACCCTGTCAGCATAAGTCTTTTGAGAACTCTCAATCTATATGACGATTTCAAGATAAAAGTCTTTATAGAAACTTGTATTCTTGCTCTGGACGGGGATTCTATTTATTTGAAAGATTACTATAAAGTTATAGCGGAAAATTCAATTCCGGAAAATGTTGCGATAAAAATTCATAAAAGCTGTGTAGATTTATACAATACCCAGCTTCCTCTAAAGCCGATGGAGAGAAATTTATTGATATCCAGAGCAACAATGAGGGCGGAAATTGAGTATCATACAATGTTTTTGCCTAAAAAACCTGCCATAAAGCCTAAATATATTATTGAAAACGGGCTTAGAATAGATCAGCCGCAGGAGCTTCCGCCTCAGGAACCGGAAGAACAAAAGGATATTAAAAATATCAGCTTTATCTTTGACAGTGAAGAAGAAGAATCAAGCATAATGAATCAAATTGCGGATTCAATAAATGAATTTATAACGTTTACAGACGAGCAATTAAAGGCTATTGAAAAAGAAAACAGTATGTCGCTTGTAGAACTTATAAATTTGGCAAGACAGCAGGAGAATAAATATAATTTTAAACGGGTTGTAATGATTTACCAGCGGATTTTGATGATGAAAAATGACCCGAATTATATAAAATTTCTTCCGGTTGTATATGCACGTTTAGGAGCAGCATATTCAAAGCTTTCAGATTGGTTCAATGCTTTAAAATACTATGAGGATGCATTAAAAATTTATGTTTCCGGTGCTGATACATTGAAGGCTGCTGATATGAAGCTTGACATGGCGGATGTTTATTTTCAGATGTTTAAACGAGACAAGGCTAAAAATGTATTGTTGGAGCTTGCTTCCGAAGGAAATCTTGCGGCTGATATTTACATAAAAGCTTATATAAAACTTGCTGACATTTCAGATGAAGATTTTGAAGCGGCATATGATTATTTGAAAAAAGCCCTCAATTTTGCGGAAGGTTCTGAAGATGAAGTTTTACTGGCTGAGTTGTATTATAAACTCGGAATTTTGAGTGAAGATGCTGATGAAGTTAAGCAGGCCGTGATGTGCTACAAAAACTGTGTAGAGCTTGCTGAGGGCAAAAATCCGTTTGCGTCTGGTGCTTATACAAATCTTGCATCTATTTATGAAGATTCGGACGCAAAAGATTCTGCAGAAAAGTTTTATGAACTAAGTCTTGCTCTTGATGAAACAAGCGGGAATGACAACGGGATTTATAATTCATCAATGAAGATTGCTTCATTGAACAGAAAGAAAAATCCTGAAAAAGCTCTTGCTTGCTACAAACAAGCCTATAATACAGCCTGCAAATTGAATGAAAGAATATTTAAGGTGTCATCATCAATGGCTCTTGGTGATTTTTACAACCTATACCTTAAAAATCCACCGCAGGCTCTGGAAGAATATTTTCGTGCTCTTGAGAGTGCAGACGGCAAGCTTGGTGAAAAAAATATGGCAAAAATTAACAAGCGAATTGAAGATGTCAAAACAGTTCTGGGTGAAGAAAAATTTAACGAAATACAAAACAGGTTTAACAATGGAGTTGAATAAAGATAATTTCGAAGAATATATAAATGTTTTTTTGAATGAAAATTCAAAACTGAATCTGATTTCTAAAAATGATGAAACTTTTTTGTGGGAAAAGCATATCAATGACAGTCTTGCAATCGGCATGTTTTTTGACAAATACCGCCCTGCTAAAAAACTTCTGGATATAGGTACAGGCGGCGGTTTTCCGTCAGTTCCTATAGCCTTAGTGTATCCGCGGACTGATGTTTATGCGCTGGACAGCATAAGAAAAAAGATAAACGCACTCGAAAATATAAAGTCCGCCTTGAAGTTAAAAAATCTTCATCCTGTATGCGCAAGAGCGGAAAGCCTGAGCGAAAAATTTGATACAATAACCTCAAGAGCTGTTGCACCTTTGAAAGTCTTAGCAGGATATGTTTCGCCTTTGCTTGATGCCGGCGGATATTTTGTAGCGTATAAATCCTTAAAAGTGCATGAAGAACTTGAAGAAGCACGACAAATCCTTACAAAATCACGGCTTAAGCTTGAAGAGATAATGGAATATGAGCTTCCGCTTGCAGAAAATTACTCGAGAAACCTTGTTATTTTGAAGAAATACTAATAGTTGAACAGTTGACAAGTTGAACGGCTTAAAGGCTTAATAACTGAAGTTCGAAACCAGTTCCGACATTGCGAGCAAAGCGAAGTAATCCAGTCGATTAATAACATGTCATCCTGATGCTTTAGCCGAAGGAGCTTCTGAAAATCCAATTGGATTCTTCGCTGCGCTCAGAATGACATACAAAACAAATAAAAAGCTGGATTCTTTCGGGCTCTGCCCTCAGAATGACATATTTTTCTTCCTGTGCCCCGTTGCTGAGTACCGGTTCAAACAGGCGAAGAATGAGCCTTGTGAGACTGTATGCCGAATGGCTGAGGGTTTGGGTGAGGGGTCAGTTTGGTTGAAATGTTGAATGGGGGAAGGGTTAAATAAGATTAAATGTCGGATTAGTAAATCCGACCTACTTCACTAAAATTGGAGGGCTCCACAGTTATTTAAAAAAGCGCGACTGTCCTGAAGCAGCTCCAATATACAGATGTGCCTCAGGCTATAAATAGTGACAGCAGTTGAAGACCGTTCCGAAGCGGGTACCGTTCCAAGCGCCATAACTAAAATAGTCAGTATTTTAGGGTTTATAAAAAAGCGCAGTCTGTATGACAGTTCCAAAGTACAGATGTGCCTCAGGCAATAAATAGTGACAGCAGTTGAAGATCTTTCCAAAACGGGCACCGTTCCAAGCGACAAAACTAAAATTGGAAGGCTCCACAGTTATTTAAAACAGCGCAACTAACCTGAAGCAGTTCCAATATACAGAAGTGCCTCAGGCACCTCAGGCACTTCAGGCACAAAAAAAACCACTCATTACTGAGTGGGTCGTTTTCTGCATCCTAATGGTCTCTTTTAGTGTTTATTATTTAGGAGTTTATATGTTTTTTTTTGGGGTTAATGAATCTATTTATATTTAGTGTTTCGACTACACTTAAATCTTATGTCCTTATTATTGCATACAAGATTTAAAATGTCAACTAATTGTTTTAATGTAAATTAAAAGAAAACCTGAAAACCAAATATAGTGTAGAATTTACACTTTACAAAACTTAACACAATGTTATAAAATCCAAAATATGGGCATGTCATAATTGTAAAGGATTGTTAAGTAAAAAAGCCTTCAAAAGGCAATTATTTAAATGTTATATACTTTATATATATAAGAGTATAAAAAAGGACAAAGGATATGACCAGCGGTTACAACAATGGCAGTATCGCTCCGATAAACAGAGTTAATCTTGGAATGGATGCTCAGGTCGGGGTCGGTATAAATAACTATTATGACACTTCGCAGATTGCAGGAGTTTCTCAGGCCACAAGAGGTTATGAGCAAAACTGGGATCCGTCAAGTTTTAGTTATATGACAAAGACCAGTATGAACTCTGTAGGATTAAATCCTTTTCAGAATAATTTTTCAGAGGTTATTCTAGGTTATAAAGATGACGGAACTGTGAATGTTGGTCATACCATAGGTATTGCATAGTAAAAAAAATAAAAAATTCACCCCGGTAAAAATAGCCGGGGTTTTGTTATGTTTTGTAAATTTTTTGTAAAAAACAGACCTTTGACTAGCAAATATTTTATTTTGGGGTTTAGGTATAAGTGGGTATTAATGGAAATAATGAAGGTCTAAAAAAATATGAAAATAACACCGATATCTTCACAGTTATTAGCATCAGGTATTAAGAACAAATTTCAATATTCAAATAATCCAATTTTAAACAACACAGTGGAGAACAGGGATGTTTTTGTTAAATCATCTTCATCTTCGGTTTCGTTGCAGACTCCTGTACATTTTATGGGACACGATGTTTTCTTGATTGACGGCGGAAACCATGCTAAAGATATGGAACATTTTGCAAAAGCCATAGATACAGGCAAAAATATGACAGTTTATACTTACGAAACGCAGGACCCTATATATTCAACATTCGGCAAGCCGTGGCAAAATGTGGAGGAGGAACTTCAAAAACTGTATTATAGCGGAAGATTAAAAAAAGATGATTATGTCGCCGTACCTGTTTATATAAATGTTCCGCTTCAAAACCTTGAAGCTCAGTATAAAGAGGTTATGGGGAAAGATATTGAGTTAAGACCGTATAATGTTTTAACCCATAAGAAAGAACTTCTGGAATTTTTGCAGGAGCTTGCGAGAGATTCTAAAAAACATGAAAAATATATAAGATATATGGATCCGCAGAATAGAGGGCTTGAATATGTATCAGGCATTATCAATATATTAAACCGGCTTGATTGTAAAAAGGTCTATGTGCCGGCATCACATCCGCATGAAGCAAGTTTAAGGTGGATGGCAGGCGAAAGAGGCAATACTCCGGAACTTACCAATTATCTTGCAACCGGATATGATAGAGACGGAAAAGTCCATGGAATGCTTGATGAAATAAAACGCAACGGCTGGTATGATTTTAATTTATTAACGCTTGCAGATGTTGATGTTGTTAACTTGAAAAAATCAGATGGTGTAACCGATCATATATTTTCGGCCTATGATACAATCGTAAATGACGGGGAGCGTGGAGTTTATAATCTGACACCGGTGCGTGATGAGGATGGTAAAATTCTTGGATACAGCTTTAAAGACGATGTTACCAACAGTTATCCTGTTGAAGAATTTCCTTACAATGAAGATTTGCAAGATATTTCGAAATTTGTCGGCAAAAGTGTAGATGAAGTTGTGGCAGATGATGAAGAAACTGAATGTTTCAGGAATGCTCTCAGTGAACATCGTGATATGCTTCAATTTGCGGACAAATTATACCCTGTCTGGAAAGTCTACAGTCAGGAGCAGTTGTGGAATGACAAAATATATGACAAGGGGGATTTTGTTGATTACAAAATGGAGAATTTCTTCAGAAGAAACGGAGATTATAAAATAATATATCCTCTTGGAGATGCAGAAAACAGCGGTCGTCCGAGCGTTAAGGCAATGGGTGGAAGCAGTTATTCTATGTTTGCAGCAATTAAACGCGATATAGATAATCAGGCATTTTATGAAAGAGTGCAGGGCGATGGCGTAAATCTACCAAATACAATTTGGAGTATTGTTAATGATGCTGAAGGATTGATTAGAGTCGGCGACTACAACGGCGCAGAGGAGGAGTTGACAAGTTCTCTCAGATATATTGATATGGTAGGATTTGACCCTTCAAATGATTCTTACCTGCGTGCATATAAAGGTTTGGCTGATATAAAGTACCATAAGGGGGATTATGCCGGCGCAAACGGGCTGTATAATTTTTATTTAAATAATATCTGCAAAAAGCTTGAAAATACTACTCCTGAATATTTTATTTCACATGAGAAAGAACGCAGGCATATTGCGGATATATTTTTGAGGCTTGCCGATATAGCAAACCGCAGAGGTGAATATATCCCGGAAAAAGAGTGCAGAGCTGCAGCAAAGGCCATTGTACCCTCTTCCAATCTGGGATATTATATAATCAATCGCAGAGCAAAGGGCGATAATTATATAGGAGATTTAATACAAAATGAAGGTCGATAAATTACAGACAAATGTAACTTTTAAAGGTTCTATTATAGATGCGCATATGCATATAGGGCACTGGAATAAGAACGGGAATTCCAATAATACATTGAATTTTGATTCTAACACAATAGATGAGTTTATAAAAAGTCCGTTAAATGTTCAGGTGAAAGGCGAGGCGCAGCAAGATTCAGTTGAAAAAGTAATTATTTCGAATCTTGACGGTCTTGTCGTGAACGGACAGGATGAAACGACAGCAAATAAAGCACTTCTGGAGTTATGTGATAAAAATACAAAATATCATGCTCTTGCTGTTTGTCAGCCGTCTGTTACAAGCGGGAATTCTGTTAATATAAACAATCTGATACAGGAAAATCCGGATAAATTTGTCGGGCTGAAATTTCATCCCCGTCATTTTGGCGCCCAGGCTGACAGCGATATTTACAGACCATACATGTTTGTTGCTGAACGTTACAAATTGCCGTGTGTTTTTCATTCTGATATCCAATTTGACAATAAAGGCAAACCTGTTGACAAGATTTCTTCACCTGAAGCTATTCATAATATAGCAAGACTTCATCCTGATGTTCCTGTTGTAATGGCGCATATGGGAGCAGGGGATGCTAAATCTCATCAAAATGCCATTGAAGAACTTTTAAAATCCATAGACGAAAAAGATTCCAGACTATATGTAGATGTATCATGGGTCGATTGGGGGAAAGACGGGCTTAGCAGTATTGAAAAGCCAAGTATTGTTAAACTAATAAAAGAATTGCAAAAAAGAAATGCAGTTGATCGAATTCTGTTTGGTACAGATGCCCCTCTCGGGTGCTTTGGTGAAAATCCGGCAGGAGGACTTTCGGTAAGACAGGCTTATGAAAAAACTGTTAGTGATTTAAAAACCGTAATTAAGGAAAATTTTAAAGATCAGGCAGATGATTTAATAAATAAAATCTTTTATCAAAATGCGGAAGATTTGTTTTTTAACAAACACTGGACAGCTCAAGAAGAGGTCAAGGTGCCCAAAACACCATTAATAAAAATAATTGGGATAGTTGCGGCAGTTCTTGCTCTTATCGGTATTGGCGGTGTTGTAATTGACAAGATTTCATCAGCAAGGGATACAAGTCTTACTAAATAGAATTTGTTTTAAATATTCATAAAACAAAAAGCCTGCTTTATAAAGCAGGCTTTTTATGTGTAGTATTCGCAGTAAAAATTATACTCCGACTGCTGATTTTGATTTTTCTATACAATCAATAAGCGTTTTAGCAACAGTTTGCTGTTCTTCTTTTGTAAGTTCAGGGAACATCGGAAGCGAGATAACCATTTCTGTATCTTTTTCCGTATGCGGAAGTGAACCTTTGCCGACACCTAAGTATTCGTGAACTTTCTGAAGGTGCAGAGGTATCGGATAATAAAGCATAGCACCGATTCCGTTTTCCTGAAGCATTTTGTGAACTGCATCACGGTTAGGAATTTTAACTGTATATTGATGGTAAACACAATATGTATCTTTAAGTTCTACAGGAGTTTGGATATCTTTGCAGTCTTTGAAAAGTTCATTGTAATAGTAGGCATGTTCACGTCTGAGTTTGTTCCAGTTGTTTACATGCGGAAGTTTTACTCTCAGGATTGCAGCCTGAATTTCATCCAATCTGCTGTTAACACCGATTTCATCGTGGTGGTAGCGGATTGCGCCGCCGTGGTTTCTGAGTGCGACAACTCTGTCACGAAGTTTTTCGTCGCTGGTCATAATTAAGCCGCCGTCGCCCATACCGCCGAGGTTTTTGGTCGGGTAGAAGCTTAAGCATCCAAAATCGCCGAAGGTACCGACCATTTTGCCTTTGTAAAGAGCACCGATTGCCTGGCAGCAGTCTTCGATTACGTGGAGGTTGTGACGTTTTGCAACATCCATAATAACATCCATATCGCAAGGCTGGCCGTAAAGGTGAACCGGAATTATAGCTTTTGTTCTCGGAGTAATTGCGGCCTCTATTTTAGAAGCATCAATGTTGAAAGTATCAGGATCAATATCAACAAATACGGGTTTTGCGCCTACAATGCCGATAGCTTCTGTTGTTGCAACAAATGTGAATGCAACAGTAATAACTTCGTCGCCTTTGCCGATATCAAGAGCTCTTAATGCAAGGTGCAGAGCATCTGTACCTGAGTTAAGGCCGACTGTGTATTTGCAGCCGATAAAATCAGCCATTTCCTGTTCAAAAGCCTTTGCGTTCGGTCCTAAGATATAAGAACCGGAGCGAAGAACTTCGCAAACAGCTTTTTCAACTTCACTGCCGATAGTGGCATATTGACGTTTTGAATCTAAAATAGGTATCATGTTTGTATCTCCTTCTTAATTACCCTTAACTATAGTTTACCACAAGCTGAAAGTACCTTTATAAAAGCTTAATTTGTAAATTGCATAAGACTATCC
>CALUTA010000020.1 GCA_944323585.1 Candidatus Gastranaerophilales bacterium | reverse complement strand
AGCCTTCCTCTTGCTGCATCCATTGAGGTCTGAAAGTTTTGCATTTGTGCTGCAAAATTCAATGCATCCTG
The DNA here is from genome assembly GCA_944323585.1 of Candidatus Gastranaerophilales bacterium. Taxonomy (GTDB): domain Bacteria; phylum Cyanobacteriota; class Vampirovibrionia; order Gastranaerophilales; family Gastranaerophilaceae; genus Scatenecus. Next base: position 16,079 of record CALUTA010000020.1, on the reverse strand, counting down.
CTGGCGTTGCGCTCTTGCGTTTGCCTGTGCTTTTAAGAAAGCTCCGATTGCGGCACATTCATTCCAGCTCATTTCTCCGGGTTTTGCGGAAAAATCGGCTTTTCTCATTCCGCCTCCACCGCCCATTCCGTTACAAATCGGGCAGGCGCCTAATGGCAGTCCGTGCGGACATGTGCCGGCTTTCAATGTCGTTGTCTGCATTGCTGCAAGCTGCATAAAAAATCCTCTCGTTTTGGAACTTTTAAGATAGTTCCTTTTCTTACGCGAGGACACTTAGAAAAATTTTTGCCCCTCCAAAAAGCACGTGGAGAAGGTTGTTTTTCCGAGTGTTCCGGCTTTTACGGCTGCGGCTACAGCTGGAGATATCCACTCCATTTCCTCTCTTTTTCAAGCCTATGACAATCGGAAAAAGTTGTCAATTTTTTGTTAAATTAAGTTAATTGTTCTGCTGTTTTTCAAGTAGTTCTGCGATTTTGGCGATAGTTTTCGGAAAATTTTGCTGCAGGTAGTAAGTACGGGTTTCCGTATGAGGCGAAGTTAAAATTTTGTGGCTTTCGGCAACTGTTTCTGATCGTGCGCTGACAGAGCTTCCGTCGTGGTCAATAAAGTAGTCAATATATTCTTCCATTCTGGAAGTTGAATGTTTTTTGAAGTTTTCGAGTTCATTATTATATATTTTAATAAATTCCGGATTTTGTGAAATTTCTCCGAATTTCTCGCTGTCTATTTTCGTGTCAAGAAAATGTCCGAATTCGTGCATAAATATACCCATCTGTTCCGTTTCATCCGAATATTCCGAGGAATTCATATATAAAACCCTGTTATCCGGATCCCAGCTTTGAATCATATCGTCAATATTTATTTTCTTGAGATGTCTTTCGGCAATGTCAATAAGTGCATCTCCGGGAAGTTTTTTTAAGACTGTAATTATGTCTTTGCTTGGCGTGTCCGTAAGTTTGTTTAAGTCAAGCGTTGTAACTTTATTTTCTTTTTTGTCGGTTATTTGAACAGTATTGCCAGTATATTCAATCTCATAGACTCTGTCGTTTACCGAGGATATAAATTTGTCGGGATTGCCCGCAACAGGCATAAATGTTCTTCTTTGATTTAATAAAACATTGCCGTCTTTGTCCGTAATTTTGTATTCGTTTATTTTCATTCCCTCCGGTGTTTCTTCATAATAATAATTTGTTTCGGTGCCGTCAGGTGAAATTAAATTCCTTTGTAAAATTGTATTTCCGCTTTCTGCATCATTTGTTGCCCATTGCACCGGAATTTGGTTGCCGTTTTTGTATGTAATGCTTACATTGCGGGTAAAGCCGTCTTTTCCTCTTGTCATGTTTTCAGTGTATAAAAGATTTCCGTTGTTGTCATAACGTGCAATTGTTTCAGCAATTGTGATCCGGGTTTCGGTGTCAATTTTTACCGTATGTTTAATATTGTTGACTTTGTTTTCAAGTGTTTCTTTCAGAATTTTGCCTGAAATTTCTCTTGTAATCATTTCTGCAGCCTTACCTGTTTCTGTATCAAAGATTATTGAGGAGTCTTTGTCTGTAAAGGGGCTCTTTATTGCAATATAGTGTGAATTTATTTTTGTAATATCACAGTTTGGATTTTTTTGAAAAATTTTGTTGATTTCTTCCGCATCAAGCTGAGCCAGCATATAAATTTCGTCCCCTGACAAAGATATATCCCGCCCCTGAATTTTTTGAAGATCTCTGGCTCTTTGAAAAGTTTTATCGTCAAGCGATGCAAGTTTTGGAATTGCACTCGCCTCTATAAAAGAGTTTTCCGGCTCCATAAACTCTTTTGCTTTTTCAATATTTTCTTTTTTTAACTCTCTGACAATTATATGTATATCTACAGGGGTGAAAAAATCTTGTTTGTCAGCAATTATAAGCTCTTTAGCCAGTGACATCTGTTCAGGGGTCAGGTCGGTAAGAATTCCTACATCTGTAAAATCGTATTGTTTACCTGTGTCTTTGTTAAGTTCGATTTGAATTTTCTTTTGTTTTGAAAGTTTGTTCAGCCAGTTGAAAACAGGATTTTTACCTTTTTCAAAGTTTTTAATTTTTTCAAAATCCTTGTCATTGTCTGACATAAGTTTGTTATAAAAGTCAACGGCTTCATCTTCTGATAATTCCTGTGTATTCCCGTCTTTTGCGGCAAATATGGACAGTTCTTTTTTTAGCTGCGCTACTCCCGCATCTGTCAGAAACAAACCTTCTTCATCTGCATATTTTTTTAGAAAATCTTCATTTTTACCTACTAAAAGACTTGATTGAATTAAACTGTAATCCGGGTTAACTTTGTTTGGATAATTTTCCATAATATTCTCCTACACCTGAGTATTACGGATTATATATAAAAAACTTAAGTAACGATTTGTAAAGCTTAAAATCTGTAGAAATTCACGTATAAAAAGAACAAAAAGCAATTTGGAAATATTGTAAAATAATTTTATATCACACTAGCAAAAAAATATTTTCTCAGGTATTATATAATGCATATTAATATTCATCGGAATTTTATATGCAATTGTTAATTGATAAAGAATTAAACTCAAACGATAAAATATTGAAGCCTGACTTCAATTCAAGAACAGGACGGGAACTTCTGGCATTTTACCTGCAGACTAAATTTAAACAGATTTTTGCTTACGACAGACGAAGTGAAACCCCGATTTTTAAAGAAATCAATCCGGATTTTATCCGGCGATTTACACGAAGGCTGATTACAAATCCTCACAAACGTATTCTTATCGGGATTACAGGTGAGTCGGCTTCCGGAAAGTCAACAATCTGCCGTGAAATTAAAAACTTGATAGAACAATTGTCAATGCCTGTTTCTGTTTTAAGTACGGATAATTATTTCAATGATATATCAGAACTGATCAAGAAATTCGGGAGTTTTGATAATCTGCGTGATAACGGTTACGATATAGATGCGCCGGAAAGTTTTCAGCTTTCTTTGCTGAGGTCGGATTTGATAAGACTTTCAGAAGGCCAGAATATCAAAGCTCCAAGGTATGTTCCAAACGGTACAGGTATTTCGATTCCCGCATCAATGGATGTAAAATCCGATAAATTGATTGTCGTAGAAGGTATAGCGACAATGTATGATGAAGTTAAGGATGTTTTTGACGTAAAAATTTATATAGAAACAGAAAATGATATAAGACGCAAAAGATTTATAAAGCGTGCGGTTCAAGAACGAAATCAAACATCAGAAAATGCGCAAAAACAGTGGAATTATATATTTAAAGCAGGACAAAAATACGTTCAGCCCGGAAGAAAAATGGCTGATTTTATTCTTGACGGGAATGTCGATTTAAAATATTTCGATAAAATTTTGGAATATATACATACAATTACTAATAATTTTCAATAAAATTTTACAAAAGCTTAACACTTGTAACTTATTTTGCACTAATTTATAAAATATGATAAAGTAAAGAAATTAAGTGTATTTGATTTTTTTTTAACACGGGAGAGCTATTAGAATTAAATACATTAAATAACTGATACGATAATAAATTAATTTTAATATAATTAAAAGGTATAAAACCAGAACAAATAACAGGTGGCGAGTGATTAAAAATTCTATGGATAATATGGAAGAACAAGTGGAAGTAAGAGGTGTATCCCGGATTAAAAAAACGGGTGCATATGTGGCAGCTGTATTTTTAATGATTTTGGCTTTTGCGGCATCAGGTTGTACAGGCGGCGGTAATAATGCTGATTTGGCAGCTAATATTCCGGCACCGGAGGTTCCGGCACCGGATTCAGCGGCAAATATGCCTGACAGCCCGGCTTCAGATGACGTGGTTGTAGAGCCCGGTTCAGCAGAAGGTGTTAAAAAGCCTGCAAAGTCTGAAAAAAGCAAGGCAAAAAATAAAAATAAAAAAGATTCTGCCGCAGGAGATGATGTAGACGTTATTGCCAGCCAAAATGATAAAATGGTTGTGATGAAGGTTGAAGATACCGGACGTATGGATCCTTTTATGCCGGCAAGCGAGGCAGAAGCCAAAAGAGCAGAGGAAGCTAAGAAAAACAGCGGTCTGGATTTAGAAAAAGCTAAATTGCAATACGACCTTGTTGATCCGCCAAATTCATCAAATGCGGACAGTGATGCAGAAAAAATTCTTTCAACAAAAGTTTCGGGCATAATGTATGACTCAGACAGTCCTTCTGCAATTTTAAATATAGAAGGTTCGGATTATCTTGTAAGATCCGGAGATGTTGTGAACGGATACAAAGTGCTTTCAATACAACCGACAATTGTTACTGTTCAGCTTGGTGCAAATGTTTATCAGGCAGGAGTGGGACAGTTACTGGTTACAGATGGAATACAATATAATACAGTGTCAAATTTGGATAAGAAATTTGGCGGTGCTAAAAAATAAGTTAAATAAGCAGGAGCAGATATGAAAAATAGAGTAACAAAAAAAATTTTAGCAGGTGCAATGGCCTTGGCGTTATCGCTGACAAATTCTTCATTGCCTGTGTTGGCATATGGCATTTCTGACTATATAGCGCACAGTGCAAACGGAATTCGTCTGGCAAGTGATTTTGACGGGATAAGGGGATTAAATTCGTCTTCTTCTGTCGCACCGGATGTTTTTTCAGGTGCGATAGGAAGTAGTTTGGATGATAATAATCAGGTTCATAAACCTACAGAAAATATCAGATTGCGCGGTGGTGCATCGCTGACTGATAAAAATATTCCTGTTACCCTGAGCTTGCGTGATTCTGATGTTACTCAGGTTTTGAGAATGTTTGCGGATAAAGCAGGCTTAAATATCATATTTGCTCAGGATGTTTCAGGTTCAGTAACAATGGACCTTGTTGATGTTCCTCTAAATGATGCTTTTGAACTTATTATGGAAATGAATCAGTTGTATTATCTGATTGATAATAATACCTTGATTGTTTATACCGATCCGGAAGGCTCTACAATCAATATGAAGGAAATGATTGCAATTCCTGTTAAATATATTGACGCATTGCCGATGGCAAGTTTCTTGAACCAGAATATTTTCGGCTTGAAAAAACCGGGGCTGTCAGCTACTTATGTTGCAACAACAAACCCCCGCAAAAACGAAGTTTTAATTTTCGGTACAAAAAATGATGCAGAAATGGCAAGAAAAATTATTGAACAATTTGATACAAAGCCGGTGTTCAAAACTTATAAAGTAAACCATGTAACACCGGATGTCATGGCTGAGATGATATGTAATCAGCTTCTTCCGACTATCATTGATATGGACGCTGCTAAAAAAGGTGATATCGGACAGATTACAGGTGCCGCAGCAGGCAGCGGTAAAGGTCTTTCAATAGGCGGCGGAGAAATTGCATGCGGCTACACATCCGATATGTCAACTAAAAGCAGCGGCGGAAGCGGTTCTGTAGAATTTTCTTCATTACCTCTGCTTGCTCTTGAAGTTTCTTATTCTCCGGGCTTAGGCACAGTTAATATTATGGGTGCAACTGATGCCCAGTTCAGCATGATTGAAGATTTTATCAAGAAAAACGATATAAAAGAACCTCAGGCTTATCTTGAAGTATCCATTATAGAACTTAACGAAGCCGGCAGTCGTACATTTGACAACGCCTGGAGTTTTGTAAGTAAAAACCTCAAGGCTTCATTTACAAGTGAAACTGGTACAAGAACAGATAGTCCTATTTATATCATAGATCATGCTGGTAACAAGGTGCCCGGCGGTGAAGGTGCCACTTATCCATCAATGTCACTTTCCTGGACAATCAACTATATCGTTGAAAGCAGAAAAGGACGTATTGTTGCAAATCCGAGAATTTTGATTACAAACGGACAGGAAGCAACAATTGACTTGACTTCTGACTATGTAAAAACAGTAACATCTCAGATTGTACAGGGTGTAAACAACGCAACATCTCAAAAAGATTATGAAATTGGTGATGACAACGGTATTAAAGTTACTCTGACACCGTTCATAAGCCCTGACGGTTATGTAACACTTGATATCAACCCTGATTACGCAACAATCAGCGGTCGTGAATATACATATAACGAAGACGGTGAAGAAGAGCTTGCTGCTACTTTGCTGCAAAGACGCAATCTCGAACTTAAAGGTGTTCGTATCAAAGACGGTGAAACTTTGATTATCGGCGGTATGTTAAGAGATGAAGAAACTAAAAACGTAGCTAAAATACCGATTTTAGGTGATATCCCGTACATTGGAGCAATCTTCAGAAGTACAAACACTGAAAAAACTAAAGAAGAGATGATTATCATGATTACACCGAGAATCATCACCGACAACGAAGATGCAATAAGCGAACAAGATACGTTATAAGCAGATTAAACTAATGAATGAAGTTTTAAACAGATTAAAAAATAGTGTCAATAAACAGATTTTGAATAAAGTCAACTCTACACTTTTGGAACAATACAGCTTTGTTCCAATAAGTGTAAAGGACAAGTTCTTATTTGTTGCTATAAATTCAAAGTCAGATAAAGATGCAATAATTGCCAAAATAAAAGAAATTTTTCCTTTTCAGGTTAAATTTATACAAATTGCAGACAATGATTTATTGCAATTGATAAACAGTTTAAAACCTCTTATGGCCGGAGATGCTTCAGTAACAGAGGCTCCGGAGAATCAGGCAAAACTCGGTGAACTTTTAATCCGGAAGGGTTATATAACAGACTTGCAGCTTCTTCAGGCTCTTGCTGAAAGCAAACGGCTTAAGATGCCTATCGGGTCAACGCTTTTTAAATTAGGCTTTATTACACTTCAGCAGTTGAAGGAAATTTTGCATGATCAAACAGGATTTGAACTGGTAAGTCCTGAACAGCTTGCAAAGCAGGATAAATTTATCAATATGCTGCCTGAAGATTTCATCAGAACGAATAAGGTTGTTCCTATATCTTCAGATGGCAAAACTATTTTACTCGGTGTTGTCGCTCCTCTGAAGCCGGATGTTTTAAAGGAAATAATTTATTTAACCGGACAAAATCCAAAACAGTTGCTGATGACTCACTATGAGTATCAGAATACTCTTGATACGTTTTTCTCTGAGCAAAAAAAAGAAACAGAAAGAATTATCCAGAAAATTGAGGAAGAATCAGCCCAGATAGAAAAGGAAGAAACTCTCTGGGAACAGGTCGACAATGAACTTCAGGATTCAACAGGATCAATTGCAAAGTTTGTAAATCAGATAATCACAACTGCAATTGACAGCAATGTTTCCGATATTCACATAGAACCCCGTCTTAACGGATACATTGTCCGTTACAGAAAGTTTGGTATGCTTCAAAAAGTTCTTGATATTCCGCCGAAGGCTGAATCTTCTGTAATTGCACGTTTCAAAGTTTTGTCAAGAATGAATATCGCAGAGCACAGGCGACCTCAGGACGGTACATTTTCAATTAAATACCGTGACGGCTCTTATGACTTTCGTATAAACACTCTTCCGGTATCAGGTAAAGAAAAGGTTTGTATCCGTGTACTTGCTCCTGCAGTCAGTTTGAACGCAGCAGATAAAAATATTAAGCTTATCGGCGGTTCAGAGGAAGATATAGCGAAAATTAAGAATATGATAAGTTGTCCGAACGGTATTATTCTAACTTCAGGGCCTACAGGTTCCGGTAAAACAACAACCCTTTATTCTGTATTGAAAAGCTTGAACAACGAAGATGTAAATATTACAACAATTGAGGACCCGATAGAAATCAAACTTGAAGGTATAAATCAGTCACAGGTAAACGCAAAAGCCGGTATTACTTTTGCGGCTTGTATGCGAGCTATCTTACGTCAGGACCCTGATATCATTCTGGTCGGTGAAATTCGTGACTATGAAACTTTGGAAATCGCAATTTCCGCCGCATTGACAGGTCATCTTGTGCTGAGTACCGTCCACACCAACTCGGCAGCAGCAACAGTTACACGTTTGATTGAAATGGGTGCAAAAGATTATCTTGTTTCTTCAACATTGTCAGGTGTTATTGCACAGCGTCTTGTGAGAAAACTTTGCGATGAATGTAAAGAAGAATATTATCCGACATACGAAGAAGCTAGTCAGATTCTTGTAAATGAAGATGATATACAAAAGTTGATGAAAACCCCGATATATAGAGCAAGAGGATGTAACAAGTGTGAATTTACCGGCTATAAAGGCCGTTTGGGCGTTTATGAAATTATGCAGATAAACAAAGAAATCAAACGTCTGATAGCAATGGGTGCGCATGATCTTGAAATTGAAGATGCAGCTGTCAAAAACGGTATGAAAACCCTTAATCAGGCTTGTATGGGACATATTCTTGCAGGATTTACAACAATCGATGAATTCGTCAGAGTTCTGGGTGTTGTCAATGAATAGGAGTTGCAATGGCAATCTATAATTATGTAGCACTAAAAAATAATAAAGATATAGTAACCGGAAAGGTTGAAGCCGAAAGCTTAAGAGAAGCCCGCGATCAGGTTAGAAAACTTGGTTTTTTGCCGACAAAAGTTACTGAAGAAAATCTCAAGAAAGAAGATGTAAAGAAGAATGACGGCCCGGGAACCATGAAAAGCCTCGGACTGCAGGACAAGATAGAATTTACGTCAACTTTGCAGATTTTGGCTCAGGCTGGTATTCCGATTATTGAATCATTAATGTTTATTGAAAATGATGCGGCAAAATTAAAACAAAGGCTTGTATCAAAAGAATTAAGACGGCAGATTATGGGTGGTGCAACATTTGCAGATACGGTTGCAAAATACCCGGAAATTTTCGGTCAGGTATATATAGGTCTTGTAAAAGCCGGTGAAGATTCAGGTGAATTGGAAAAAACTCTTGAACGTTTGCTGGAACTTTTAAATAAAGAAGCAAATATCAGAGGCAAGGTTATCGGAACACTCATGTATCCGATGTTTGTAATTATTCTGGCCGTCGTTATCGTACTTGTCATGTTGATGTTTGTATTCCCTGTATTCAAAGATATGTTTGATAATATGGGACAGGAACTTCCGTGGATTACGGCAACCTTGATGAGTGCAGGTATATTCCTTAAAACCTACTGGTATTTTGTGCCGTTGATTTTTATCGCAATATTCGGCGGTTTGTCATTTCTATTCAAGTGGGAGCCCAGCAGAAGAAAAATTGATGAAAACGTTTTGAAAATTCCGCTTTTAACCGATTTGGTTCAGTATTCAAACTTTGCAAACTTTATTGCAGTATTGCAGGTTGCATACGACGCCGGTGTTCCGATTATTGAATGTTTATACCTTTCAATCTTAACATTGACAAATTATACTTTGAAAGAGCAGGTTTCTATTGCAACCGGTAAAGTCCAACAGGGGCAGCACCTTTCAACTGCATTAAGAGCAACAGGTGTTATGCCAAAGATGATTTTGTTTATGATTTCAACAGGTGAACAATCCGGTCGTCTGGGTGATATGATGGGGCAGGCAACGAAGTTTATTGATAAAAAGCTTGACACAATTATTGATACAATGACTAAAATGATTGAGCCTATAATGTTGATTGTAATCGGTTCTATTGTACTTGTACTTGCATTGGCATTGTACTTACCGCTGTTCGGATCTTATGCAGGCTTGTAAAAATAAATGAAAAAATATGTTATTACAGGTGCAACATCAGGAATAGGCGAAGCTTTAACAAAAGAATTTGCAAAATCGTCATTAGTCTTTGCAGGGTATAGGAACTCTGCAAAGATTGATGCATTAAGAGAACTTGGCGAAAACGTAATTCCTTTTTATATAGATATGACAAAATCGGATAGTATTTCTGCGGCTTCGGATTTTATCAAGAGCAAAACTGACAAAGTTGACACATTGATAAATACTGCAGGCTGCGTGGTTGCAGGTGCTGTTGAAAATCTTGATATGGACAGACTACGGTATCAGTTTGAGGTGAACACATTTTCGCATCTTCAATTCAGTCAGGAACTTTTGAAACTTCTAGACGGCGGAAAGATTATCAATATAAGTTCAATGTCTAGTTTTGGAATTTTCCCGTTTATTTCACCTTATTGTGCCTCAAAAAGAGCACTTGATATTTTGTTTAATTCTCTTGCCATTGAAACCGGCGGGCGGATAAAGGTTGTATCCATAAAACCCGGAGTTATCGCAACACCGCTGTGGCAAAAGTCTGTTGAGGAAAATACCGCAAGTATAAAAGAAGATTTATCTTACGAAAAAGAGATGAAATTTATGGCTGAAAATGCAATGAAAAATTCCACAAAAGGGCTTGACGTATCGGAAGTTGTTAAAGTTGTCAAAAAAGCCGATAGGCTTAAAAATCCAAAATCATCTTATACAGTGGGGCGTGATGCTAAATTTGCACAGATTATTTCAAAACTTCCGCAGGATTTGTTGAATTTTTTAGTAAAAACAGGGCTAAAGGCACGAATGAAATAATCAAATAGTATTTTAAATTAACCTGAGTAAACTCCCCAATACCGATTACAAAAAAAGTTGTTCGTGTTAGACTTTATTTGTAATAAAAAAGAGGAATGAAAATGAAAATCGCATTGGTAAATCATGGATGTGCAAAAAATCTGGTAGATTCTGAACTTATGCTGGGGCTTCTGACCCAAAAAGGCCACGAAATTACATTGGATGAAAATGATGCTCAGATTGTGATAGTCAATACCTGTTCTTTTATTCATGATGCTGAAAAAGAGTCTGTTCAGGCGATTTTGGAGCTTGTGAATGCAGGAAAGAAAGTTATTGTTACAGGCTGTCTTCCGCAAAAACACAAAGCTGAACTTAAAAAAGCAATTCCTGAAATCCGTGCAATGCTCGGTACTTCGGACTTTAGTCAGATTGTAGAAACGGTAGAAGCGATCGCCAATGAAAAAACTGATGAATATATAGAAAAAATTTCGGAAAAACCCGAATATATTTATCCGGAAGAAATTGAACGCCAGCAGATTACAATGGGCGCAAGTTCTTATATAAAAATTGCCGACGGATGTAATTACCACTGCGGTTACTGTATAATTCCGCAATTGAGAGGGGCATATCACTCCCGTCCGATTGAAAATATAGTTGAAGAAGCCAAAAATCTTGTTAAAAAAGGTGTGACTGAAATTGATCTTATTGCACAGGATACAACAAGCTACGGGATTGATATTTACGGCAAAACTTCCCTTGCAAAACTTTTGGAAGAATTAAATAAAATTGAAGGCCTTGGCTGGATAAGAATAATGTATGCTTATCCTTCGCAGTTGAATGATGAATTAATAGATGCAATCGCAAAACTTGACAAAGTTGTAAAATATATTGATTTGCCTCTCCAGCATTCGGATCCGAAAATTCTGGAAGCAATGAGGCGGCCGGTTTTTGATTATGAAGTTTTGATTAAGAAACTACGTGACAGAATCCCGCAGGTTGCAATAAGAACAGCTTTTATAGTCGGATATCCGGGAGAAACAGACGAACAATTTGAACACCTTTACAAATTCGTTGAGAAAATGCGGTTTGACAGGATGGGTGTGTTTGAGTATTCAAGAGAAAAAAATACAACATCTTACGACATGCAGGATCAGGTTCCGAAAAAAATTAAGAAAGAACGCTATAAAAAACTCATGTCGCTTCAACAAAAGATTTCTTATGAGATTAACCAATCCAAAATCGGTAAAACAATTCCATGTATTGTTGAAGGGTTTACTGACGACGGTGTCATTATAATGCGCTCTTACGCTGATGCACCGGAAATTGACGGACTTGTTTATGCAAAAAGCGATAATCCGGTTGTGCCGGGGGATATAGAACAGGTTCTGATAGAGCGGGCTGACGAGTACGATTTATTCGGAAAAATTCAATAAGTTTACATATAGATTAATTTAGAAATTTATAGTAGAATTAATTTAGTTTATAGTTTATGCGGGATTATGAATGAATTTTGCGGAAGATCAACCGGTAGATAAGGAACAGTTGAATGCGATATTTAAAGATATTGTAAAATATTCGCCTTCAAAGTTGTGCGGAATGCTCGGCAATGCCCTGATTGTTCCGGTTTATACAAATATCCTTCTGCCGGAAGAATACGGTCTGTATTCTCTTTCAATAGCATTTTTGTCGTTTCTTTGTATAATTTTTTCTGATTGGGTCGGGCTTTCAGGTTTGAGATTTTTCAGATCATTCCAGCTCGCGGATGAATTGCCGAAGTATCTTTCAATGCTTGTGACAATTTTGACATTCAACATTTGTACAATGTTTGTGTTTGCATATGTTTTCAGACACAATTTTTACGACTTTTTCAATATTCAGCCGAAATATTTCTTCTGTATATTGTTTCTGATAATTCCTGTAGCAATAAGGGCATTGCTGTTTCAGCTTTTGCGGGCACAGTTGAAGTCAGTTGCATTCACTTTTTCAACGATTATCAACCAGATTTTGACAATGGGTTTGTCGGTATTGATTGTAAAAATATTCCATCTCGGGGCTTTATCCTTGCTTCTCGGTATGGGGATTTCAATATCTTTAATCGACATTCTTTTGATTTTCCAGAGCGGAATTTTGAAATACTTTAGAAAACCTAATCTTCAGTGGAATGTGCTGTTGCCAATGTTTCAATACGGAATTCCGATAGCTGCAACGTCATTAAGTGCGTGGGTTATCAATCAGAGCAACAAGTTTATTATGAACAGCATAAGCGGATTTAAAGAAGTCGGACTTGTCGGTGTTGCTTACGGATTGACATTGCCATTATTTATGACTGTGTTTTCAATAATTACGGTTGCTGCAATTCCCCGTATTTTTAATATGTTTGAAGAAAAGCAGGATGTACGGCCTATTGTAACAAGATTTACAGGGTATTTTCTTGTTGTTTCTGTTCCGGTAATCGCAGTTGTGTCAATATATGCGCCTGATTTTGTGAACCTTTTTGCAAACACCAAATTCTCAGATGCATACAGACTAATACCTTATTTTTCTTTCGGTTGTTTGTTTATGGCGCTTTCTGATTATACAACTTTGCAGTATCACCTTGCAAACAAAACATATATAGATTTTATATTAAAGCTTATTTCCGGTGTTGTCGGCATTGCCGCAAACATTCTTCTGATTCCGAAAATGGGGCTGGAAGGTGCAGGTATTGCGACACTGGCTGCAAACTTTGTATATTTCTTTTTGAGTTCAGTGATAAGAATTCCGGGGTTAGGAATTTATTTTCCGATGAAGACTGTAATAAGAATGCTTTTCGCTCTTGTTCCAGCCGGACTTTTGTATGGGCTATTTAAAGAAACTTCAATTCCTGGGATAATTCAGATGAGTGTATTACTGGTTGTATTTTACGGAGTTTACTGGTTTGTATGTAAAACAATCTTAAGGCGTCCAGCAGTTTAAAAATACTTAATAAAAAGTTACAAAATAGCAATAAATTTTTTCTTTGTTTTTTTATAAATATATATTTATGAGTTTTATTATCGGAAATTCGTAATATTAAGTAACAATAAATAGAAAAATAAAAATCAGCCAGTTAATATATTATAGCAGTATTTTACGATAACCAGATAATAAATTCAGTTAGGGAAAAATTGAAAGGAAATAAAGTCATGGCTCAAAAGAAAGCTGGAAATATGAAGTTTGTACTTTCTGCGCTTACATTGTGTCTTGTTGCACAACAGTCGCTTTACAGTGGAGCACACGCAAGCATGATAACCGGCATAGCACCGGAGCACGGTTCAAACGGTAACATTTACAATATCGACCCGTCGGTATTAAACGGTGATATAGGTTTCAGGTTATATGAAGAATTTCAGCTTGACAAAGGTGACATTGCAAATTTGATTTTCAAATACGGTGAAAAGAACGTAGAAAAGTTTGTAAACCTTGTCGATAATACTATTAACATCAATGGTATTGTAAACACAATGAGGGACGGCAATTTTTATAACGGACAGGCAATCTTTGTTTCCCCTAACGGCATGGTTGTCGGAGCTTCCGGTGTTTTGAACGTTGGTTCATTGACAGTTTTGACTCCGGATCAGAATAAGTTTGACCAGTTCAAAACCGACTATGAAATCAGACATGACTTAGCAGATTTATATTCTCAGGGCACCGGCAAAGTTACGATAGACGGTAAGGTTATTGCACGTGATGCGGTTGATATCAGAGCCGCAGCGGTTAATATCAATAATTCAATAATGTCTGGTGTAGGCAATAATACGGATGTTTTGACCAGTCATAATCAGGCAGACATTTTGTTTAACAGCCTTGTAAATACCGATAATATGAAAGCCGGCAATAGTTTTGCAAGCGACAACGGTAGTATTAAAATTACATCATACTCTGGAAATGATGGTGTTAAGCTTGCAGAAGGCTCAACCCTTAAAAACTTTGGTAAAGGTAATATTGAAATAACAAGCCATGGTTCACAAGGTATTGTTGCGAATGGTGATATTAAAAACCCTGACGGCAATGTAATTTTGACAACAACAAAAGGCTCTATTGATATCGCAGGAGATGTTCAAAACAGAAACGGAGATATCTCTGCCGACAGTGCAAACGGAATTTATCTTGCGCAATCAGGTTCGTTGAAGAATGAAAACGGCAATATAAAACTTAAAAATAAAGGTACAAAAGGTATTAATATCAAAGGTTCCGTAGAAAACAGTGACGGAAATATCTTGATGGATAATTCCGGAAGTGAAGGAATTATTCTTGACGGAACACCTATTTCAAATGTTAACGGTAATATTGACATCTTGAACACCGGTGCAGGCGGTACAGAAATTAACGGCACTGTTACAAATACAAACGGAAACTCAACCTATACAAATAAATCAGGTGCATTGACCGTCAACGGTAAAGTCGCAAACGAAGGCGGCAACCTGAAATTTGACAATACAGGTACAGGTATCGCAATAAACACCGGTGCAGAAGTATCAAATTCCGGCGGAAATCTAGAAATGTTGAATACCGGAATTGACGGAATTTTGGTAGACAAAAATGCAAAAGTAAGCAATGTAACCGGCGACACAATCGTAACAAACAACGGTGAAGGCGGAATTACCGTAAATGGGGAAATAACCAATACAGACGGCAATTCAACATATACAAACCATTCCGGAGCGTTGTCTGTAAATGGTAGCATTAGCAATACCAACGGTGACCTTGTGGCATATAACAAGGGTCAGGGCGGAATCTTAATAAACGGCACCTCTTCAAATAAAGGCGGAGATTCTACCTACACCAATGAAGCCGGCGGCATTACAGTAGACGGTAGTATCAGCAACACTAACGGCGATATGCTTGTAGACAACAGCGGCGAAGGCGGTATGACAATAAACGGTGCCGCATCAAATATTACCGGAAACTCGTCATACATAAATAAAAACGGTAAATTAGTTGTCAACGGCAAAGTGACAAACGAAGGCGGCAACCTGAAATTTGACAATACAGGCACAGGTATCGCAATAAACACCGGTGCAGAAGTATCAAATTCCGGCGGAAATTTAGAAATGTCTAATACCGGAGTTGACGGAATATTAGTCGACGAAGGTGCAAAAGTAAGCAATACAACAACCGGCAATACAATAGTAACAAACAGCGGTGAAGGCGGAATTACCGTAAATGGTGAAGTAACCAATGCAGATGGCAATTCAACCTATACAAACAATGCAGGAGCATTGACCGTCAACGGCACAATCAGCAACACAGATGGTGCTCTTACTGCATATAACAAAGGTCAGGGCGGAATCTTAATAAACGGCACCTCTTCAAATAAAGGCGGAGATTCTACCTACACCAACGAAGCCGGCGGCATTACAGTAGACGGTCAGATAATAAATGAAAACGGCAGTTTGACAGTAACAAACAGTGGCGATAAAGGAATAACCATAACTGGTTCATCTTCAAATACAAACGGCAATTCGACATATACAAATACCTCCGGAGCAATCCTTGTAGACGGCAATATCAGTAACACCAACGGCGATATGCTTGTAGACAACAGCGGCGAAGGCGGCATGACAATAAACGGTGCCGCATCAAATATTGAAGGCAATTCAACATATATCAATAAAGCCGGCATGCAAATTGTCAACGGCAAAGTAACAAACGAAGGCGGCAACCTGAAATT
>CALUTA010000019.1 GCA_944323585.1 Candidatus Gastranaerophilales bacterium | reverse complement strand
CATTTAAAAGCATGTACATCTTTAAAGATAATGACGGATAATATTTTTTAT
This sequence comes from Candidatus Gastranaerophilales bacterium, assembly GCA_944323585.1. Taxonomy (GTDB): domain Bacteria; phylum Cyanobacteriota; class Vampirovibrionia; order Gastranaerophilales; family Gastranaerophilaceae; genus Scatenecus. The sequence goes on along the minus strand of CALUTA010000019.1, from coordinate 16,159 downwards.
TCAAAGAGATTATAAGATCATTAAAAATTAAATACCCGTTTGATGGTGATCTTGTTGAGTTTACGGAACCTGTGTTTTGAACCGCATCAAAATATGCTTTCGGAAATTTTGAAAAACTTCCATATTTTGAAGGGTAAATATATTTTTCACGTTTGTCTTCAATGTTCGTGCCGAATTTATCATAAAAGGCTTGTTCGTAAATCTCAGCTGCTTTTGCATCAAGCGGCTTGTCGTCAATCAGGCTGAACCCGACAACAAGATTTGAAGTCTTTTTTACTGTATCAAAAAACTCTTTGTCTGACTGCGGATTATCTTTGTCAAGGTTTGCCACAATAGCATCAAATCCGATAAGCTTTGTGTCGCAGTAATCATTCAAATATTCAAATATTTTGGCATATAATTCTCTTTTCCACGGCCAGCGGTATTTTGCAGTGGATTTGTCATCAATAACCACAAGCACAATATCATCCGAGGCATTTTCAAGAGCCGTAAAGTTCTTTACCATAAAATTATATGCATTAGGTTCAAAAATCTGCCATGATATTAAAATTAATACTATCGAAAGTATTATGTAAAATATAAAAGAATATATAAAAAATGCTTTGGATTTTAAGTTTTTCATACCCCTCCTTATTTTATGATATAATAAATTACAAAAAAAGGATAGATTATGAACGAAAATTTAGTAAAATTATTATTACAGGAAAAATTGTTTCCGATTATAAGAAGCAGAGATCCGCAAAAAGTAAGAGATACTGCTTTTGCACTGATTGACGGCGGAATAAAATTTATGGAAATTAATGTTGTCAATCCTGATATTTATTATGTAATTGATGAAGTTTCAAAGCATGCAAAAGTCTGCGCAGGCGGAATAATAACTTCCCTTCAGGCGCAGACTGCCGTTGATGCAGGTGCTGAGGTATTATCTTCACCAATTTTCCAGATGAATCTTGTTAAATTCTCTAAAGACAGACAGGTTCCGTTTATTGCGGGAGCTTCTACTGCAAATGAAGCTTATTCTGCCTGGAAAGCAAGAGTTCCTCTTATAAAAGTTTACCCGATATCTGCTCTAGGCGGAGTTTCATATCTTGAAAATCTTCTAAGACCCATGCCGTTTTTAAATATTTTGCCGATGGGGGCTGCCAAATTGTCTGAAATTAAGGATTATATTAATGCCGGTGCTGTTGCTGTCGGGGTCGGACGGGATCTTTTGAGCGGATATTCTTATTCTGAAGTAACCGGCAGGGTTAAAAACATTCTTAAAGAATTAAAGGATTAGTATGGAAGAAAAATTAGATGTTATTACGATAGGTGAAAGTCTCATTGAACTTTCAAGTGATGTTCATTTATGCGAGGCTGATTGTCTTAAAAAATATTACGGCGGAGATGCCCTTGCTGCTGCTGTTGCGGCTTCGCGTGCGGGCTCAAGAGTCGGCTTTATAACAAGAGTCGGCGAAGATGTTTTCAAAGATTATCTTCTTAAAAGCTGGAGAGATGAAGGTCTTGATATCTCTCAGGTTAAGTCTTCCCCTGATCCGAACGGTATATATTTTATTGCAAGACCGGAGGGATGCAAAAAAGAGTTTGCATATTACCGAAAGAGGATTGCGCCCGCAAGGCTTTCTCTTGAAGATATTTCTGAAAACTATATTGCAAATGCTAAAGTTGTTTATGCGTCAGGTGTAACCCAATCACTTTCAATTTCCGCTAAAGAAGCTGTTGCTTCCGCATATAAATATGCAAAGAACAATGACGTAATGACAGCTTATGACCCTAATTTTTCACTGCAAATTACTACACCGGAAACTGCTAGAGAAGATTTTCACGCAGTGATTTCAGATGTAGACATACTTTTTATGAGTGCAAAGTATGATACAACGAATATTTTGGAAATAGATTCACTTGAAAATATTATGAAAAATATCTGGGATATGGGGGTTAGTATAATTGTAATTAAAGATTCAAATACAGGCGGATATTATACTGGATATAACGGAAATATTGTGTTCAGTGAATTTTATGCGCATGATGTTGTTGATACAACCTGTTCGGGTGATGCCTTTAACGGCGGATTTTTGCATGCTATTACACATGGACTAACCCCTTATGAATCGACAAGATTTGCCTCAATAGTCGCCGGGCTGCAAGCAAAAGGTTTAGGCGCAATCAAGTCAATCCCTTATAAAGAAGATGTTTACTCCATTTTTGAAAAAGGAGGCTTTAATGCCTAAAAAAGTCGTAATATCAGGATATTACGGATTTGATAATTTTGGAGATGATGCAATTCTGTCTGTTTTATGCGACAAATTGAAGTCGCTGAATTCTGATATTACGGTTATTTCTGCAAATCCTTCAAAGACATCCGCTGATTACGGTGTAAAGGCGGTTAAAAATTTTGATATAAAAAGCGTTTTAAGAGCCATTTCGGCATCTGACATTCTTGTGTCGGGCGGTGGAAGCCTTTTGCAAGATGTTACAAGTCTTAAAAGTCTATTGTATTATTCTTTTGTAATTTCTTGTGCTTTGTTTTTTGAAAAGGATGTAATTGTTTTTGCGCAAGGTATTGGACCTTTAAAACGCAAGATTTCACAGAAAATAGTTAAATCTGTACTTTCAAGGGTCAGGTATGTGTCAGTAAGAGATAAGAAAAGTTATGAACTTTTGCAAAGCTGGGGAATTAATGCTGTTCAGGTTAATGATCCTGTTTATAATATCAAAATATCGGATGTGCCGAAAAATTTTGCGGTTGGCATTCAATTAAGAGCATTTTCTTCTGTTAATGAAAAATTCTTGAATGAGCTTGCAGATAATATTCTTAAACATTTTTCGAATCGTAAAATAGAACTTTTTGTTTTTCAGGAAGCTCTGGATAAAGAGATTTGTTTGCATTTCGAGAATATTTTAAAAAATAAATGCCCTGATGTTGATACAAAAGTAATCTATTATAAAAACAGAACAGAAACATTTAAACGTATTGCCCAGCTTGATTGTATGATTGCTATGAGATTTCACGCAGTTATTGCGGCTTTAAAGGCCGGTGTTAAGACTGCAGGTATAAATTATGATATAAAGGTGGAAAAACTTGCAGAAGAGGCTTCTATACCGCTTATTTCGCTTGAATCAGATAATAACAGCTATGATGAACTTTTTTACAAATTAAAATCTCTTAATTCCTCAAAATTAAAAGATTTCGCAAGTTCAAAACATCTAGATTGGTCAGGAATTGAAAAATTATTCATTACCTCCCATTAGCGGAAATTTCTCAAATAAAGAATTGCCCTGAGCTTGTGCAGGTTTTATGATTTTTTCAATTGCCAGTCCAAAACCTTCACTGGTTATTTTGCCGTCAAGTTTGCCGTCTGTTGATGCGTCTATATATTTTAATAAATCCGCAATTTCTTCAGCACTTATCTTGTCGTCGTTATTAAGGTTTAGATTTGCAAATGCATTGTCTGCAAAGGTTTTAATCTTCGCTTTTTGTTCTGCAGTTGCGTTTTCTCCTATTGTTGAATAGATAATATAGTTGGTGAATTCGTCTTTTGTCAATTTGTTATCATCTGTGCCTAATTTTTGGTCAATAAATTTCAGGTATGAAGAAGCTGTTGTTTGTATAGAATTATCATACACTGTTTTTAGAGTTTCTTCTTCCTCCGGAGTTTTTTCTGCTTTCTCGTTTAACTTTGTCCACTCATTTGAAACGAGTGAGTATTCGCCCTGGTTTTGCAATGCCTGATCAAGCTGCTTCCCTATTTCAGGTGTAACATTCTGCGGAGATGGCTGAGTTGACTCTTGAACCTCCGGTATTTGCGGGTTGTTCATTTCCTGCATAATTTGTGCCATTCTGGCAGCGCCTTGCTGGTATGCAATATTAAGCCCTTGTTGCGTAAGATATGGATTAGACGGAGGGCCGTACATTGGATGCCATATATTTAAAGGAGGCATGCAGCCGCCGGTCATAAAACCTCCGCCGCAACCCCAGATGCTAGAGCCGTAAAATCCGCCTCGGTGAATCATGCTTGTGGTTCCTATTAAAAGACCGCCTTGCATTAAACCCTGTCCGACTTTTTGCAGATTTTGTCCAAAAGTATCCAGATTAAATTTTAAACTCATTTTCTATACCCTCTGTTATATATTATATATATAATAAGTATATCAATTTGCAAAAATTGCTTTATATTTATTAAATGTTAAGAAATTGTAATAAAAAAGACTTCCCTAAAGAAGTCTTTTACTTGCCCTGAGCCAGACTTGAACTGGCACTGAGTTATTCACCCAATTGGATTTTAAGTCCAACGCGTCTACCGATTCCGCCATCAGGGCCGGCGCTTATTCAATTACTTTTCAATTTTATTTGAAAAACGGCTTATTGTCAATAATTTCTTTACACTGTGCATGGCATTTGAAATTCTTCCAAATAGGCATTTAATTCTTCTGTTTTAAACTTTAGGCTGTTAATGATTAAGCCAATGCTGGATATAATTTTCTCTTCATTATTCAAAGTTGTTTTTCCAAAAAGCGGAGGATATTGAATATTTTCAAAGAAAATATCTTTAAACGCTACAATTTCAGCATAAAATTTTTGCTCCATTTTATCTTTACAATCGCATAAATCAATAAAGAGTTCTGATGTTAAGGATTTTGCTTTAAGAATATTTTTGCGTTTCAGATGTTTGTGAATCTTTACCAGTTTGTCATGTATAAGACTATACATAGATAGAAGTTTTTGTTTTTTTATAGGAAGTTCATTTTTAAAATAGTTAATGGTGCAGTCATAACCTATTTGCATAAGTTCTTTACGTTTATCTTCAGGCATATTAAAGTCGACGATATTTGTTTCGCCTGTGTTTATCACAATATAGTCAAACATGTCTTTTTGCCCGTAGATATCAATAATGAATTTTGTTGCCATTGATGTTGTAAAGGCATAGAGTGAATTAAGATATTCAATCATGTTTTTATCGTTTCCTTCAAAATCGCCCTCCAGACGAAATTCCAGAATCCTTTCTTTAACAGGAGCAAGATGTTTTGAAAGTTTCCACATTGGCCAGCTTTTTTGCAGATCGCCGTCTACAAGCGTTCTGTTGTTATATTCTATTGGCCGCATGAGGCCGGGCATACTGCAGGAAATTCTTATTGCTGCAGCTATTTCAAAGTCAGGTGTTTCATATCTTGAAAACTCTTTGCATTCAAAGCTTGATAAATCAGTGGTGATGATAATTAAATCTTTTTCTATATCCTTGAAGGTAACGGCTTTATGTGTTCCTTTTTTATATTTTTCCCCATAGAATTTTTGTTCTATAAGTTCTCTTATCCAGTCCAGGAACAGCTCGCCCTTACTCAGCGCAAATTTCGGGCCGAGCGAAATCTGAACATCTCTAAACATTTCAAAATTGAATTTTATAAAAATATCATCCAATTCGTCTGCTGTATAACCAAGTGCAAGCAGACCGCCGATTACTGAACCTACTGACGAACCTGCTATTGTATGCGGATTAATTCCGAGTTCTTCCATTGCTTTTACTGTTCCGGCATACGCTGCCCCTCGGATTGCGCCGCCTCCAAATAGACATGTGTATTTAAAAGATTCTTTGTTTTTCATAAGTTGATTATATCATTATTTATTAAATTTGTCTTTGTATAATTCTAAATATTTTATGTACACACAAAAAAGGACACATATTGAGTGTCCTTTTTTAATATAAATGTAAAATTACAAACTTATGCGGCAATTTCGCCTTTGATTTCACGAATCAGATATTCAGCAACCCATTCAAAATCTTTATTTTGTTTTGCAGCATTTTCTAGATACTTAATAGAAGCGTCACCGAGTCTGATTAAAGTCATTGCAACAACACCTCTTTTGATGCCTCTTACTACCTGAAGCTGGTCTACAAGCTGTGGAAGTGCTGAAGTTCCGCATTTAACAAGCATATTTTCGACTTCGCTTTTTACTGAATTATCTGCATTTTCTAATTTTGTAAGAATTTCTTTTACTGATTCCATGATAATCTCCAATTTCTTTCTTAACTATATTCTTATTATAATTCAAAATTGAGCTTATCAGGATTTCCTTACATAATCTTTATATCGATTAAGATTATGTAAAGAAAATGCTAAAAGTCTATATTCCGCTTGTTTTAGCTAAAGTATTTGAACATTCTTTCAACGTTTTTGTCCAGAGCTGATTTTATAGAATCATATTCGGTTTGAAGTGCTTCATGTTCTGTATCAATATTTTTCAATTCAAGGTCGTAAAGTTTATCTTTCGCCTGAATTTTATTAGTTTCTCTGGTATATTCAGCTTCAGCCTGAGTTACAAGTAAATCTATTGTGTCTTCGGTTATATCGCTGCAGTTTGAGTACATTGTTGAAACCCATTGAAATTCATCGTCTACCTGAATCATGCTTAGCAATCCGCTTTCGAAGGCATATTGTATCCAATCACTGCTTGAGGCAAGTTCTTCAGATATTGTTTGATAGCCGTCTTCCTGCATTTTGTTGAAAATGTTTGTATACCACTGTGCTTTAGCATCCGCATTTTCATCCGGATTGTTCTTGTCTATCCAGGTGTATTTGGGTGCGCCGTATTCAGCAATCATATTTTCTATAAGGTAAATATCTTTAATTGCTTCAAAGTTTGTCTGATATTCTACAGGCTGTTCGACACCGCCTATTGTCTGATTAATTGTTACAGTTGATGTACTGTCAAGGTTTGTTGTTTCGATGCCGCTGTTCAAAATCCATTCCATGTCGTCAAGTTTGTCATAATCCTGTGTGCCTATATCATATCCGAAAATAAATATTGATAATTGTTTTGCTGCCGCTTCAAATGCAGCTTTTTCTTCAGGTGCACTATCCGCAAATGCATCTCTGTTCAATTGTGATAATATGTTCTGGTGAAAATATTTATATATATATTGAACCTGAGCTGCGACTTCTTCTGTGGATGCATCTTCTGTTGTTTCAGCCACTGAGTTTGTCAGATCAAATGTACAGGTTCCGTTTTTGGTGGTCGTTGTTGTTGATCCGTCTTCATTTTCTTCAGTTTCAGTATATGAATATGTGAAGGTATTACCGTTTACGGAGCCTACTGTATATGTAACTCCATCTGAGGTTGTGTTGCCTGTTACTGTGTATCCGCCGGAACCGTTGCTTGTTAATGTGAATTTACCTCCTATGTTATAAGAACCGTCTTCATTTTGAGTTATGTCAAACTGGTTAGTGATGGTAGCGCTACCGCCTCCGTTAAAGTCAATAGAGTCGTTGAGCAAGTATTCCATATTCTCATAAAATACTCTATTTTGCAGATTTCCATTCGCATCTGTTTCTTCAGTCAGCAATTGACCGCTATCGACAAGTTCATTAAATAATGTGTCTATAAAATCCAATGCTTTCTGAGAATCTGGAATATCACCGGTTTGTGAGCCATCCATTACGCTGCTGTACATAGTTTCATAATTTGTTGGGCTAAAACCTGATGGAACATGAGTGTACAATGATTCTTTCATTTCTTTTATGACAGCACTTGTGTAATCATCATCTGCTTTTGTATAATTATCAAGAAGCTGTTCATAAACACCTGCGGCTTGTGATGTTTTTGACATTTCGTATCCATAATGAAGACCGGATACTCTGTTTCCGTTTTCATCATATTCAATATCGCCTTCATAGCGTGCTTTCAAATCGTCACTGAGTCCGTTTGATTCCCAATATGAAGTCGTATCTTTTTCCAAACCGTACTGTTTTAAAAATTCAGTTAATGCATCCGTGTCTTCGTTTCCTTCTGCCGCTTTTATAGCATCTTCGTATTTAGCGGCATCAAGTTCACTTACAACCATTTCGCCGGATTTGTTAATCAATCCGTACTGGTTGTTGTAGGAACTGTAAGCTGTTAAATTATTAAATGTCAATTGCTGGTAAAGATCATTACCATTTGCATCTTTATTTGACATCATAAGCTGTGTTTGGTTTAATGCACTGATATATTTTTCACTTGCTTTAGAGGAATCTTCTGTAAGGCGTATTTTGGCATTATTAATCAACTGTGCCCGCAATTCATTGTCAGACATACGAGATGTTATTGATAACAATCTGGCTTGTGATGCTGCCATTCCCATAGTTTACGCCGTTTCCTTTCGTTAGTAAATATTCTTACCTATGGTAACGGCTGTATTTACGTGATTCTTTAATAAATATCATTAAATTATTACAAATTGTTACATTTTTAAAAGTGCTTTTTGCAGCCTTGAAAGTTGTTTGGCGGAGGTGCCTATCCCGCATAACAATAATACTGCTTTTGAGTTGTTTCTCTCATCTTCAATGCCAAAATCTTCATAAAGTTTTTCTGAAAGTTCATTTCCTGAAAGATTATTGGATTTTACCAGAAGTTTTGTTATGTCATCTCCTCCAAATTCTACATTTGTGCAGGTTTCTTTTAGTTTTTTAAGATTTTGAAGAAGTTCGTTAAGTTTTTTCTTTCCTTTTGAGCTGTTTAAAAAATTGATATTAGCCTCAATTGTTGCAAGAAGCGGATATGATGGAGATGTCGTATTTATCATATTTAAGGCTTTTTCAGGATTAATTTCACAATTTGAATGCAAGAGTGCTGTAGGATTAAGTCCGCCTGCAGTTTTGTGGAGAGATTGGACCGTAAAATCAGAGATTTTGACAGCGCTTTTCGGCAGTTCATCAGAAAATGGATAAAGTGCGCCGTGCGCTTCATCTGTAATTAAATATGCCCCGTATTTTTTGCACAAAGCTTTTATAGCACTTATATCCGAAACAAAGCCTTCATACGTTGGAGAAGTAATGATAACTGCTTTTATTTTATTATTTTTTAGATAAGGCTCTAAGATTTCAGGTGAATTTTTGCTGTAGCAGCCCCACTCTTTATTAACCTGCAATTTGTAAAAAACAGGATTGCATCCGGCAAGTTTTACAGCATTGAGATGTGATTGATGTGCGTCTTCATGAAGAAGCACATTGTCACCGGCTTCTGTTGATGCAAGAACAGAAGCTATAATCCCGCTTGAAGAGCCGTTAGTAAGAAAGCATGTGTATTTTGTGCCATATATTTTAGCCGCTTTTTCCTGAGCGTTTTTGAGAGCCTCCTGCGGATTATGAGTATCTGTTTCTGAAATATCAAATTTGTAAAATTGTCTGAATTTATTTACAATGAAAAACTTCTGACCGTGTGATGGTGTTGTAAATAAGGCATTATGACTCTTTTTACGAAACAATTGTATAAGACTCAATTTGTTGCCTCTTATTTGTTAGATATTTCAAGACTGCGTTTTGAACAATATTGAATAATTGTAAGTTTAATCTTGTTATCAGTAAACTTAAATTCGCCTGATACGGTGTAACCGGTTTCACCATTCATATTTTTTTCTATTCTTATAGGGCAAAATATGCAATCAACACTCATTTCATCAGACAATGGCAGCGTTATGTTATATTCACCTTCTATATCCAGATTGCAATGTGTTACGAATTTCATACCGCCTGCAGATATATCAAGGGTTGAAATGTCATAAGAATTGCCGTCGCAAACAAGCTTAAGGTCGTGCATATATTTTATACGGGTAAAACGACGTCTTTGCAAAAACTTATGTTTGGCAGGGCTTGCAATTGTAACTTTTCTTCCGTCAATATCTTTTGCATATGAATCAAAGTATAAAATACCATTTGATGTTTGTGTGTAAAATTCGCAGTAATTACTTTTTAAGACACCTTTAGGATCATAGTCAAGTTCTATAGTGAAATTGTCCGGCTGAACATCAACAATAGTGCCTTTATTTGCATTTCTGAAGTCATATGTAACCATTGTAATGCGCTGATTGTTTTCGATTAATTCTCTCATGTATTTACCCTTTCAAAGATGTCTTTATGATGATATAATACCTTAATTCCTCTTAAAATGCAAAAATATTAACAATTCGTAAAAGAAAAGCCCCTTTTGAAGGGGCATAAACTGAGCAATCAGAAGAGTTGAGGATTTACATTTTTATGATATTAAATTTTCAGCCTGTTTTCATTGCATAAAATTGCTATTTTTACGTAAAAAAATAGCCTCAAAGTATATGAGGCTATTTTTAGCTAAACTATAAACTATGAAACTTATTCTTTCAGGAAAGATTCATAATTTCTCGCAAGAAGGTGTGTTCTTACCTGATTGATTAAATCAAGCGCAACACCAACCATGATTATCAGAGAAGTAGCTCCGATACCTTGCAGTGTTTTGATGTTTGTAATGTAGCTTGCAAAAGACGGAACCAGAGCAATGATACCAAGCCCCATAGCACCGATAAACGTTGTTTTTGATAATATTTTATCAAGGGCATCTGCTGTCGGTTTGCCGGGTTTGATACCGGGAATTGAGGAACCGTATTTTTTAAGGTTGTTTGCAATATCTTTTGGCTGCATATTCGGCATAATTGATGCGTAGAAGAATGTCAGTGCAACGATTAACAGAAAATACAATCCGTAATAAACAATTCCGTCAGGACTCATTATTGTTGTTAATTTAACAACAAAATTTTTAACCGCTACGGAATTAAAGTTTGCCTGTCCCACTATACTTAAAACTGTAGACGGGAAAAGCAAAATTGCTATTGCAAAGATTATAGGCATAACGCCGCCCGGATTGAGCTTGAATGGAATGTAAGAGTTCATTCCGCCGTAAACTTTGTTTCCGACCTGTCTTTTGGGATTTACAATAATAACCTTTCTAACTGCTTCCTGCATAATTACAATGAAAATCATTGTAACAAAAAATATTGTAAGTAATCCAAGCAATCCAAGCTGCATAGCCGTGCTTTTTTGAACCATTTCAAAAGTTCTGGAGGCATATACAGGGATTCCGGAGAGGATACCTACAAAGATTATTAATGATCCGCCGTTGCCTATACCTTTTTCCGTTATCAATTCGGAAATCCACATTACAAGAATTGACCCTGCTGTAAGTACCGCTATTGAACTGATATAAAACATGAAGTGATTTACATTCGGTGCAATGGCTCCTGGCAGATGCCGCATAAACAGCATAAATACTATTGACTGGAATACTGCCAGAACCACGGTAAATACACGGGTATATTGTGATAATTTGCGTCTGCCGGCCTCGCCTTCTTCTTTCTGAAGTTTTTCCAGTGAAGGAATTACAACAGAAACAAGTTGCATGATAATTGATGCCGTAATGTAAGGTCCGATACCAAGTGCAAATATTGATACTTTACCTAAAGCTCCACCGGAAAATAAATCAAGAAATCCAATGATATTATTTCCCTGGGCAATATTTGCAAAAACCTGGTTATTTATGCCATACAATGGCATTTGAACTCCAAACCTGAACGCAGCAATCATTAAAAATGTAAAAATGATCTTTTGTTTCAAGCCTGAAGCCTGCCACATTGACATCAAATCATCAGTTGTCGGCATTTTTATACCTTGTGCCATTATATTAACTCAACCTTTCCGCCTGCTTTTTCAATTTTTTCTTTTGCTGATGGTGAAACGTAGTTAGCTTTTACAGTGATGGCTTCGCTGATTTCACCGTTTCCGAGAATTCTCAGCAAATCTGCCGTAGGATGAGCTTTTCCTGCTTCTTTAAGTGCTGCAAGAGTAACTTCTTTCAACCCTAACTGAGCAAGTCTGCCAACATTAATTTCAGCCGATACAGGTTTTTTGTAAACCTGGAAGCCTTTTAATTTCGGCAATCTTCTGTATGATGGCATCTGACCGCCTTCAAATCCTCTTTTTGAAGAGCTGCCTGATCTTTGGCCTTCACCGTTGTGGCCGCGGCAAGATGTTTTACCTCTGCCTGATGAACGGCCTCTGCCTACTCTTTTAATTTTGTGGGTTGAGCCTTCTGCGGGTTGCAAGTTTTCTAATGTAATCATATCTGTCATTTTTCTTTTTCCTTTATTTTAAATGTGTACCGCTCGCGTTAACTTACGCAGTATTAAATTTATTCTGCAACTTCCAATAAGTGCGGAACTTTGTTGATCATACCTCTGATTGTTGCACTGTCTGCGTGTTCAACAACCTGATCTTTCTTTGTAAAGCCAAGGCCTCTTACAACTTTTCTTTGAGCTTCGGAAGCACCGATAAGGCTTTTAACCAATTTGATTTTTAATTTTTTATCTGCCATTTTGTTAATTCCTTTTTATTGTTTTATCTGTGACTTATATTTAATGGTCGCTTTTAAATTTTTTTAAACAATTAACCTTCCGGTTAGTTTAAAAGTTCAGCCATTGTCAAACCGCGTTTTTTAGCAACGTCGCTGAAAGGTGTAAGAGCTTTCAAAGCGGCAATTGTTGCGTTTGCTGCGTTAAGCGGAGATTTTGAACCTAAAGATTTTGAAAGAATGTTTTCAATACCTGCAAGTTCAAGAACTGAACGAACCGCACCGCCGGCGATAATACCTGTACCTTGAGAAGCCGGTCTGAGCATTACGGCACCTGCACCTGAACGTCCTGTAATCGGATGCGGAATTGTTGTTTTGAAAATCGGTACTGTGATAAGGTTTTTGCGGCCGTCTGCAATTGCTTTTTGAATAGCAATGATAACTTCAGATGCTTTTGCGCATCCTACGCCTACCTGACCTTTTTGGTTTCCGACAATTACGATTGCACGGAAGCTTAATTTTTTACCGCCTTTAACAACCTTGGTTACACGGCTGATTTGAACAACTCTTTCTGTCCATTCGCTTTGCGGTTTTTCTTCTACTGTTTCAATTTTTTGTTTTCTGCCGCGGCCTTTTCTGCCTCTTGCAGGTTTTTCTTCTTCTGTTGAATCTACTGATTCTACAACTTCTTCAACTGCTTCGGTTACAGTTTCTGTTACTTCTGAAGAAATTTCATCTTTGTTTTCTAAATCCATTGATTTTACCTTTCATATTAATTTAATAAAACATCTATTCTTTTTCGAACATGCCAAAACAAAGCTGTTTTCAAGCTATTGGAATTCATATTCGTGAGTAACTTTTCTGACAAAAATTATACTAACATCAAAAAAAAATTAAATCAAGCACTTATTTGGTCGAAGGCACAATTGTTCTTACGCATCTTACACCGAGAAGTTTTATGTTATCAGCGTAGGCATTTGACATTCCGTTAATGAAGTTGGCTGTATAATGTCCGTTTTTGTCAAATTTATCTTTTAACCAGTATTGGCCGTAGCGGTAAACTTTCTCGTCCAAAAACAAGAGATCTTTATTTGCATTGCAGAAATAATTTACCTGATTTGCCGGAACCAGACAGCCCTGATCAAGGTTGTGGCAGGATTTTAGAAAAGTTTGTTTGTCTTTAATAATGTGATTATTCAAAACCATTGAAATTTTACAATTAGCTGATGCCCGCCACATTTCCCAGGCCTGTTCTCTGGTTGGAAGCTCCATCCCTCTGTGATAGCAGTATTCTTCAGCCTCATCAAAGTTCATAGGACCTTCATTAATATTGTCAACATATAAATTATCGGTGATTTGTGTAGTCCCGAAATCTCCGTATTTGGTCCCCGTAAAGTTTCCGTATTCATCAAAATCTCCGTTGCTGAAAAGCATTATTGATATTAATATGAAGCTTAACACTCCAACAATTATTGTATTTTTTTCGCTGTCGTTCATACTATTATTTTAATACTTCTTCCAGAGTTTTAATCATACAAGTTTTGTATCTTTCGCAATCTTCTTTTGTTTTTCCCTCAAATCTGAGAGTAAAAACGGGTTCTGTGTTGCTCTGTCTGATTAGAGCAAAGCCTCCGTCAAAAACAATTCTCATACCGTCGAGAGTAATTATGTCTTTTATCTGGCTGCCAAACAGGTTTGAATTTGCTTCTATGCAGTGTTTAACTTTTTCAAGTGTTTCTTTTTTCTTCTCGTTCGGGCAGGGAAACCTTACTTCATCTGATGAACAAACTGCATTAAAGGGTTTTAGCATATCCTGAAGCTTGAAATTCTGATTTTTTTTCTTGTTTTTTGCGATAATCTCAATTATTCTGCATCCTGCGTATATTGCATCATCAAATCCATAATATTTATCCTTGAAGAAGGTGTGACCGCTCATTTCTCCTGCCAGAAGCGCATTTGTTTCTTTCATTTTGTCTTTGATGTATCCGTGGCCTGTTTTGCACATAACCGCATGCCCGCCGGCATTGTTAATACTGTCAAAAAGCACTTGAGAGCATTTAACTTCGCTTACAACAGTAAGTTTGCTTTTGTCGTCAATAGAATCAAGAAGATCCTGCGCATAAATAAGCAGAAGTTTGTCACCTGTAAGTGGCTTTCCGTCAGGTGTAATCACCCCTATTCTGTCGCTGTCGCCATCATAGGCAATTCCTGCGTCTGCCTTGTTTTCAACAACAGTTTCTTCAATAATTTTAAGAGTTTTAAGATCGCTCGGATTAGGGTGGTGATTCGGAAAGTTTCCGTCTGGCTCCGAAAACAGTTCAATTACATCACATCCGAGTTTTCTGTATAATTCGGGGCCTACAACTCCGCCTGTTGCGTTCGCACTGTCGACAACAATTTTTATACCTTTTCCTATTTCGCCAAAGCGGTTTTTCATATCTTTTATGTAGTCGGGGATAATATTATATTCTACGATTTTCCCGTTAGAGGCGGAATTTTTCTTTGTTTCAAGTTCTTTGAAGGCAAGTTCTTTAACTTCTTTAATTTGACCTTCATTTAAAGTTCTTCCTGCATAAGTCATCTTCATTCCGTTATATTCTTTCGGGTTGTGGCTTGCCGTGATTATCATTGCGCCGGCAACTTTTTCGCCGCCCGTAATTTCAGAGGGAACACCGGCTACTTCGCTGTAATATCCGATTGGTGTCGGGGCGAGCCCGAGATTGACAACATTTGCGCCTGTCGATGTGATTCCTTTTATAAGAGCTTCAGCAAGTGAAGGGGAGTGGGTTCTTGCATCTCTTGTAACAGTTATCCATATATTTTTTTCAGATTTGGAAGTCTGCCTTTTCAGATATTCCACAAAAGCTCTTCCTGTTGAGTAAAAAAGTTCTTCCGTAATGTCCTCGCCGTAAATCCCTCTTATATCATTTTTCCCGAAGGCATGTTCATATTTTTTCATAATTATGTTCTCCCCTGATATTTAAACTATAATTAATATAGCATGGATATAAGAAAAATTGCCACTGAATTGCTAAATAATCAGAAATTTGCGGCCTGGTTATTTGTCCTGCCGGCATTTGCAGGAATTTTAGTCTTTATAATTATTCCGGTTATTTGCTCTTTCGGGCTTAGTTTTGCAAAGTGGGATTTGATTAATCCGATTGTATTTGCCGGTCTTGACAATTACAGAGAAATATTTACAGAACCGCTTTTTTTTAGGATTTTGGTTAATACAGTTGTATTTGCTGTTTCCACTTCTGTTTTAGGTGTTATAATTCCTCTTATCCTTGCGTGTATTTTAAATTCTAAAATCAGAGGATCCGAATTCTTTAAGACCGCATATTTTCTCCCTTTCATTACTCCGATGATTGTTATAGGAATCGTATGGGAGTGGATTTTTGATCCTAATATCGGGCTTCTAGCAAATGTCTTGAATATCCATATAAATTGGCTTTACGATCCAAATTGGGCTATGCCTGCGCTGATAATTGTGTCAGTATGGAAGCTTATAGGATACAATATGATTATTTTTCTAGCTTCTCTTGCGGGAATATCCAACAGTATGTTTGAAGCTGCAAAAATAGACGGCGCTAATCATTTTCAAACATTCAAAAATGTTACTGTGCCTTTAATGGCTCCATCTATATTTTTTGTTGTCATTATAACTGCCATAAGTTCTTTTCAAATATTCGATCTGATTTATATTATGACACAGGGAGGGCCTCTTGACAGCACAAATGTTATGGTATATGCAATTTACAAGAACGCTTTTGAATATTTTAATATTGGCAAAGCAAGCGCAATTGCCTATGTTTTATTCTTTATAATCCTCGGGCTTACCTTAATTCAATGGCATCTGCGAAAAAAAATAGTTTATAATGAAATAGATTAATTACCTTTTACTATTTTTTTGTAGAGGTTGTTTTCAGGCGCATTGTTGCTCATTTTTATAAGAAGCTGGTAAAGTTGATAGTGAGATTTTTTTTGATTGCGTGAAATAGTTGTGCTTATCTGCTTATATTCTGTTACTAT
>CALUTA010000018.1 GCA_944323585.1 Candidatus Gastranaerophilales bacterium | reverse complement strand
CCTTTTGCATTTGTAAGGTTTTTATTGATATCCCGCAGCCCCGAATACGTTGTAGTCGAAGGTGAATTGGATATCTATGCTTTGTCCTTTATATTCCGCAGGGAGCGGTCTGAACGGAGCCGTAAGTTTTACAGCGTTCAGTGCTGCGTCGTCTGCGCTCTTTAATCCTGATGATTTATATACACTGCAGGACAAAAGTCTTCCGTCTTTTGCGATTTTAAACATTAATACAACACGTTTGCTTTCATTGCCCTTTGGCGGATCCCAGTTCATTTTAATTCTTCTCTGGAGTTCTCTCATATAAGGGCCGAAATCGGGCTCTCTTATTGTATCAATTCCGGGTGCTCCGTTAGGATTTCCGGGGCCGGGGTTGCCGGGGCCGCCGGTTCCGCCGCCTCCGCCTTTAGCAAGCTTTTGGCCTGAAGAACTTCCGCCGCCTGTCGGAGCAAGAGAAGGTGCAGGTGTATATTTGCCTGACCCGCTTCCGCTTACAGGGCCGCCGGAGCCGCCGCCTTTATTAGCTGTACCGGAACCGCTTATCGGGCCTGTTGCGTAAGTGCCTGTGTTTGTTCCGCCTTTCGGCACCGGAACCTGAAATGCTGAACTCGGTTTTGCGACAGGTTTGGGTGTTGTCGGCGGTTTTATTGAAGGTCTGGCTGTCGGCGGAGCAGGTTTTGCTGCCTGCGGAGCTTTAGGTGCTGGCGGTGTCACTTGTTCCGGTTTTGGAGCCGGTTTTGGCTGCAATGCCTGTTGTATCTGCTGTGTGACAGCAGGTTTTTTAGCCGGCTGCGGTTTTGGCTGGGGTGCCGGTTGTGATTGTTTTGGCGTCTGCTGCTGTGTTTTTGCGGGCGGCTGAGGTGCCGGAGATGGTTTTTGTGCTGCGGCAGGAGCCGGTGACGGCATGGAAACCTTTTTGGTCGGATCATGATGCCCGCCTGCTCGTGAATCTCTGTCTGAACGATAAGGTGTATTCTTGTTTATTGGTGTGCCTTCTTTTTCAACAAGGACAAATTCTATATCTTTCATTTTGGGCTTCGGTCTGTCAAAAATACTCAACGAGATGCCGAAAAATAAAAGAATAACCGAAATTAGATATATTGCCCCCAGAACGGCAGGGTGAAGGATTGCTGAAATCGTTATATCACGTTTTAAGCTGTCTTCTTGCTTTTTCCTGATTACGACAGGGAGCGTAAAGCCCTGACTTTCTTTGTTGTCATCGTCTTCTGTTGTGTCAGCGGTGTATTTCCCGATGATTGACATATCCCTTAACCTTTCGTTTTTAATTTATCTTTGCGGTGTAATTTTATTTTAATTTAACAACAAAATTATCACCCGGTTTACTAATAATTGGTATTATAAATTGCGGGGTTCACAGTGATTGCCTGGGTAAGTGTAAGTTGAATGCCTGCATTTGCCGGAATTTCCACATTGTCACCTTTATCCCATATAGACTTAACAAGACCTCCGCCGGCACCTACCGCTGTGCCAAGAGCTGTTCCTCTGCCGAGTTCTCCGCCTGAAAGCGCACTCATAACAAGCCCTGCTGTTGCACCGGCTGCTGAGCCGACTGCAAGATCTTTACCATAATCTTTTACAACATCCATTTTTGTTCCGCCGACTAAAACCCCTGTGCCGTCGTCAGTCTTGATTACAGCGGATATCGGAATCTGTGTGCCATATGGAGTTGTAATTTTAGTAAATCTTACCATAAGTTTACCGTTCATACTTCCTCGTTTGGCCTTGGAAACCTCAAGAACCTGTCCGTTGATAGAACTTCCTGCAGGGGCAATAAGACTTCCGTTGTAATAAAAATCCGACCCGAGAGCAACTGTTACATTCTGTCCAAGTGTTAGATTTGCAGAACTCAAAGCCATTGTTGTTATAACAGGAATATTCTGTCCGGCCGGTACTGTTACAATGTGGCCCTTGAGGGTTTGATTGGTGTTCACTGTTTGAGCGTTTGAGTTGTAGTTTTGTCTTTGATAGTTGTTTGCCTGAGCACCAAATTGCGGTGCAGGATTGTTATATTGAGGCTGGTTATACTGCTGCTGCTGATATACCGGAGTTTGTTCTGTGTAACTGAAATTTCCGGCTGCCAAAGAAATATTTGCGCTTAGCAATATTGCTGCAAGCAATATATTAAATTTTCCTTTCATATTTTATAACCCTTCCCTTCTGATTTTTCTGATAACACTTTATAACATTTTATTTTACTTTATGTCTGTTGTCAATTTGTTAATACATGCGTAATTTCAAGCGGGTCTGTCAGTATAATCAGCAAATCCAGGCCTGCCGGAAGTGTTGTATGTTCGCCCATTTTCTTCTTTTCGCCGGGTTTAAGCTGAAGAGTGGCAGTTCCTTTCAGTCTATGCTGATAATGAGGCATTCTAATCCAGTTTTCCGGTTCTGAAATCCCGCCTCCTATCAGATTATTATTTGAGGTATAAATATATCCCTTCATCGGCAGTTCATATCCGTCAGGCAAAATCATTTTAGATATCCGGATAATCATAGAAGCATTTGTTCCGATAACAGGTTCGTTCATTTTTTCAATGTAGCCTTCAAAGAGAGTGTTTTCGGGAACGATTTTGGTTTCATACATAAAAAGGTCGGTTGTGGCAATAAATCTTACTTTATAGCCTTCAGAGCAGTATTGTGTAGAAATTTCCTGAGCACTGATTACCGGAATGAATGTGCCGGCATTCAATATAACAGGATCCGCATCTCGTATATCAATCTGAATATTTTCAAGAGTGGGCGCTGAATAAGCCTCTAAACCGAAAAAAACGAATAAAATTAAAATGAAACACAATGCTCTCTTCATAGGACTAATTATAACATTTTTGAGCCGAAAATCAAGGTTTGTAAGTAATAAATCAGTGCTCAGGATTTGTAACAATTGTAAAAAAGTTTTAAATTCAGGCAATTTTTAAACGGCAAAATACTTTATATAAATGTAAAGTAGTGTGTAAAAGGTTAAATTATTGTGTTTAGTCCGGTAGCATCAACAATATTTGCATATAGAAATGCCGAAAAAACCAAGAACGGTGATGTTGGAAGAAGCGTTGTCACGGTCGGGCAATGCACAGGTGTAATACAGGAAATTTCCAAGTATGATAATATTTTTTCTGCATCTGCAAGAAGTGCATTGAAGGCATTGGAAAGCTTTGCGGCAGACAACAAACTTGCAGGATATGCGGGAAAAGCATTGCAGTTTACGGCAGACAACGTAAACCCGCTTATTTGCGCATCAGGTGTTCTGAAAGTTGCAATGTCAGATGATAAGGTTCACGACGGAATAACCGAAACGGCTGCCCTTTCGGGAATGTTTCTGGGTGAAGGCTTGATGAAGCTCCATTTTAATGATGTTTTTTCGGAATCAGCATTTAAAAGAGCAGCAACAAAAGTTCAAAATAAATCTGCCCTGAAATGGATTGCAGAAACAGTATTAAATTCAAAACATACAGGAAAAGCTGCCTCTATTTTAAAAGGAATTCTTTTTGTCTGCGGTTCAATGGGTTCATACGCTGCAGCCAGGGAAGTCGGAGAATTCTATGCTGGCGATATTATGCAAAAACTCGGTATAGAAAGAAAAAATAAGCCCGAAGATAACGAAAAACCTGAAAATATTGCGGAAAAAACAGAAAATCAATCAAAGGATTTAGACCAAAAAGCCTGAGATATGTTATAATATAAAATATGAAGAGGGCATTATTTTCAGCTGCAATAATTTTTATGCTGTCAATTCCCGCCGCCAATCCTTGTTATGCCATAAAGATAGGGATTCAAACGGGTGTTGATAAAATAGGTATCGGCGCATCAGCGGAAACTTCACTTATTGATGCAAATACTAATAAGACAGTTATGACCTTTGAAGCAATGAAAGGATATGAGATTATTCCTTACAAAAATACTATGGCGATTGCGCTCAAGGGTAAATTCTATCAGATTTATTCGGATTATGTGGTTTTAAAGGCTCCTCCGGGCGGTTTTGTCAGCGCAAAAGGCAAGTGGTACAGAGGGCTTTTGATTATACAAAATAAAAATAAAAAACTTACAGTAATAAATGATATTGATTTGGAAGATTATCTGAAAGGTGTTGTTCCGTCAGAAATGCCGTCAGGCTGGGAGCTTGAAGCTTTAAAAGCACAGGCGATAGCAGCAAGAAGCTATGCGCTTGCAAATCTCGGAAAACGTGCTTCATTAGGATTTGATCTTAAAGACACTCCGGAGGATCAGGCTTACGGCGGAGCTTCTGCTGAAACCTCAAAGACTAACGAAGCCGTTGAAAGTACAACAGGACTCGTTTTGACTTACAATATGAAAGTTGTGCCGGCTTATTATTCAGCTTCTGCGGGTGGGCAAACAATTAATGCCTCTGCAGCCTGGGGAAATGACCTGCCATTTATCCGTTCAGTTCCGTCATACGACGATAATGTCAAAAAAAACGGGCATGGTGTCGGCATGTCGCAGCATGGCGCAAATAACCTTGCGAAAGAAGGGTATAACGCTTATCAAATATTGAGTTATTTCTTCCAGAATATAAAATTTGCAAAAGTCAGTGAATCTTCAATAAATTAATTTTTTGTGCTAAAATGTTGATTTAATGGGTATTTACGTATAGTGATACTGCCAGATTCGGAATATAATTAGCCGAGTAGCGGAAAAATTTCCTTAAAACCCTTGCCAAAATCAAATAAAGTGTTATAATAACTTTGTCGAATACAAAATGCATGCGGAAGAGAGAATGAATGGTTTCTGTTAAACCGTAGGCTAAAAAGGTAAGAGTAAGAAGGAGGTTCGTAATGAACAAAGAAGAATTGGTAAAAGAAGTGTCAAAAAAAGCAAAAGTTTCTCAAAAAGCAACAGGTGATGTAATTGCTGCAACTTTGGAAACTATTCAAAAAACAGTTTCAAAAGGCAAAAAAGTTACTTTAGTAGGCTTTGGAACTTTTGAACCGAGAAAAAGAGCTGCAAGAACAGGCAGAAATCCTCAAACAGGTGCTGCTTTGAAAATTGCTGCTAAAACAGTTCCTGCATTCACTGCCGGTAAAAAATTCAAAGAACTTTTTACTAAGTAATTAAAGTTTTTTTAATAAAAAAGAGGACAACTTAAAAAAGTTGTTCTCTTTTTTAATGTGGTAATACTCTAAAAATAGAGTTTTTTTTAAGTTTATTTAATAAAAACGAAACAGATTGCACTTCAAAAATTTCAGCCTATAATAAAAGTTATGAAAAACGTCAAACAATCAAATATAAATATTCACCGGGACAGCTGGGTTGAGATTAACCTTGATTATCTGGCTCAAAATATCAGAGCGATACGTGAACTTACACCGAAAAATACTAAACTTCTTGCGGTTGTGAAAGCGGACGCTTACGGGCATGGTGCGGTTATGCTTGCGCCGACGCTTCTTGCAAGCGGAGCCGATATGCTGGGTGTTGCTTCAATTGATGAGGGAGCGGACTTAAGAAATGCAAAAATAACGGCGGATATCCTTGTTTTAGGTGCGGTTCCTGTCTGGGCGGTTGAGAGTGCCGTCAAACTTGATCTTGCAATTTCAATTTTTTCAAAAGAGCATATTCTCGCCTGCAAGCAGGCATTTGACAGAACTGGTGTTAAGCCGAAAGTTCACGTAAAAATAGATACAGGCATGAACCGTATCGGTGTTGCGGTTGAGGATGCTGTTGAATTTATTAATGAAGTCAGAAATTCAGATTTTATTGATTTTAAGGGGGTATTTACACACCTTGCAAATGCTGAGGACAGAATAAAAACTAATCTTCAAATCCAAAAATGGGACAGCGTAATTTCAAAAATTAATACTGACGGGCTTCTGTTGCATATTCTCAACACCGCAGGGCAAATGTGCTATAAGGTGCCGAATTCCAATATGCAAAGAGCCGGGATTGCCCTTTACGGATTGTATCCTGACTTTTCGCCCGACGGGGAAAAGCATATACCGAAATTAAAGCAGATTTTGTCGCTTAAGGGCAGAATCGTTCATATTCATGAGGCAAAAGACAACGAGGGCGTAAGTTACGGGCACACCTATATTGCACATGGCACAAGAAAAATTGCGACTGTTCCTCTGGGGTATGCAGACGGAATTCCAAGAGGGCTTTCAAACAAGATTTGCGGCGTCCTTAACGGGAAAAAAGTTCCGCAGATAGGTAATATCACAATGGATCAGATGATGTTTGACATTACAGGCATTGACACAAAGCCGGGGGATGTGATTACGCTTCTGGACGAAAATAATTCTATTGATGAGTGGGCGAAAATCCTCGGAACAATTAACTATGAGCTTACCTGCCGTCTGAAAGTCAGACTGCCGAGAGTTTATACGAGATAATTGCCGCAAAAAACGGGGGAAAATTAATGGAGAATTTTGATTTAGGAATTGTCGGCGGAGGTCCTGCCGGATATACAGCGGCTTTTCAGGCAAGAAAAAGAGGAATGTCCGTTGTTTTGTTTGAAAAAGACGAAATCGGCGGGGTGTGTTTGAACCGCGGCTGCATTCCGACAAAAACAATTCTTCATTCGGCAGAACTTTTTAAAGAAATAAAAAATGCCGCGGACTTTGGAATTGAGGCGGAGAATTTGTCTGTTAATTTTTCAAAAGTTATCGAGCATAAAGACAGGGTTGTCGAAAAACTCCGAAAAAATCTGGCACTTTCCCTTAAAAATTCCGGTACAATTGTGATAAAAGAATTCGCTGAAATTTTGGATTCTCATACAATTAATGCAGGCGGAGAAATTTATCATTGTGAAAAAATTATCTGTGCAATCGGCTCGGTGCCTGCGGATTTGCCGTCCGTAAAATTTGACGGAAAGTTTATTCTGAGTTCGGATGATATTTTGAATTTAAAAGAACTGCAGAAAAGTATTGTTATCGCAGGATCAGGCGCTATCGGAACAGAATGGGCAAGAATATTTGCGTCTTTTGGAGTTGATGTGACAGTTGTAGAGTTTGCCCCTCATCTTTTGCCCAATGCTGATGTGGAAGTTTCAAAGAGGCTTGAGAGAATTTTTAAAGTCGGAAAAATTAAGTATTATACTTCAACAGCGGTTGAAAGAGTGGAAATTGTTGATAATTCAGGAGTGAAAGTTTCTCTTTCGAACGGCGAAATATTGGAAAGTGATTGTATTCTGCTTGCTACAGGCAGAAAGCCCGCAAATTGTCCGAAAATTGACGGGGTAAGTTATATCGGAGATGTTTCAGGCTCAATTCAGCTTGCTCATTATGCAATCAGGCAGGCGCTTAAGGAGGTCGGACAGGTTTCTTATGATGAAAAATTAATACCGTCTGTCATTTACGGATGTCCTGAAATTGCCTGGGCAGGGTTAAGAGAACAGGACTTGGAGGAAGGCAGTTATCAAAAATCTGTTTTTCTCATCTCGGCTCTTGGTAAATCCCACTGTGACAACTGCACTGACGGATTTGTCAAAATCCTGAGCCGTAACGGATTTGTCGTCGGGGCGCATATTATCTCAAAAGAAGCATCGGCTCTTATAGAACAGCTTATTATTGCAATGCAGAATAAAATTCCGGTTGAAAAACTCAAAGAAACCTGCTTTGCACATCCGACTTATTCAGAGGGAATTTTTGAATGTCTGTGCAATTTGCAGATATAAAATGGTAAAAATATATACCAAAAGACGACACAAATTTTGTGCCGTCTTTTATTAGAATTTATAAAAAATCAAAGATTAATATCCCTGACTGAATCCTTTGCTTTTAAAGCCTGTACCTCCAAAGTTATAGTGATTTTCACTGGCATTTTTGTTCCAGCGTCTTTTCGGAGCCTGTTCTTGAATTGCAGCCGAATTTGTCGTCGGTGCGACCTGTTCACCTCTGGCTTTAGCTTCTTTGTATTCGGGTGAATTGATATTTATACCCTGATTGTAATAACGTGTTGGGTCTGCTGCTGCTGTTCCGTCCTGTGTGGTCCCTGTTTCTGTATAAACATAGTGTCCCTGTGGCTGGGTGTTTTTGTAAGGGCCTGAAGTCCCGAATACCTGCGGATCATAGTTGTAAGGCTGTCCCGGAACGTATAGATTACTTGAATCCCAGGAGTTCAAATCTCTGAAATATTTATCTGTTTTGCCTACTGAAAGCGGGCTTGTATCTCTTGTGTAGTCAGCTGCAGCGTATGCTGTTCCGGTAAAAGCAAGCAAGCATAATATTAAAAGTACCTTTTTCATTTTTACCTCCTTGTTATTTTTATTATATAATATAATTTAAAAAAAGGTAAGTGGTACATGCAAAAAAGGTTGCCGGATTATTTAAAAAGACCGATTATTGACACGGAAAAAACTAAAAATGTAAGGAAAATTTTGCGAGAAAATGGTCTGAATACGGTCTGTGAAAATGCAAGATGTCCGAACAAAAATGAGTGCTATACTTGTAATACAGCCACTTTTTTAATTATGGGAAATGTCTGTACACGCAATTGCAGATACTGTAATATCGGATGCGAAAAACCTCAGAAATTAAATCTTAACGAACCGTTACATATTGCCCGTGCAGTTAAAGAACTGGGATTAAAATATGCGGTCATAACTTCTGTCACAAGAGATGATCTGCCTGACGGAGGAGCAGAGCACTTTGCCAATTGTATTTACGAAATCCATAATCTTGCACCTGATGTAAAGGTTGAGATTTTAACACCTGATTTTAAGGGCTGCAAAGAGGCTTTAGACAAGATTATTGAGGCAAAACCTGCCGTTTTCAACCATAATATTGAAACCGTAAAATCACTTTTTAAAACAGCCAGACCTCAGGGAAATTATGATATTTCACTAGAGGTTTTGAAATACATAAAAAGCAACAGCCAAATTATAACAAAATCAGGTCTTATGGTCGGGCTTGGCGAAACAGCAGAACAGATAGCTGAAACTCTGCGGGATTTGAAGTCTGCCGGAGTTGACATTGTGACGATTGGCCAGTACATTCAGCCGTCAAAGGCGCACCTTGAAGTTGCTAAATATTATACCCCTCAAGAGTTTGAAGAATTAGACAAACTTGCCTTGAAAATCGGTTTTACCCACCGCCAGATAGGCCCGCTTGTCAGAAGTTCTTATCGTGCTGCGGAATTGGTTTAAAAATTAATTATATATCCGTTTTATGAATGATTTTTGAAAATTGAATTCTTGTTATATTTAAAATGAAAGGGTGAAGCCTCTTGCTCATCTTCCTTTCCGGCTCAGACTGAAAATTTGTTAAACCGTTGAAAGGAGGTGATAAAGTGGTTGTAAATACAGAAGAACTAGCAATAATCTTATTAATACTGCTAGTTCTAAAACAACCTTAAGGGGCTTATAAGAGGATGTTAGCGCATCCTCGCCCTTTCTTTTATTATAACCCGTTTTTTACAAATTTCAAGTGGATAAAAATTTTTAATTTATCTTGTCGTGATTTTTTTTTCATGATAGCATTTCCTCGTGTAGATACAAATTAAATTTAAAGAGGTAAATATGCAAGCCCGCAGAGCAGCCAGAGAATTAGCGTTTATCTTATTCTCACAATTTGATAAAAAATTAACCAAGTATTCAAAAGAAGAAATGGAAGATATAATCCTGAAATCAGTCAGGATATTAACAAGCAGTGCAACAGACGAACTTAAAACAGCCGTAGGATCTCTTATTGCATTTAGAGATCAGATTGAAAACTACGAGGCCGAACACGAAACAAATTTAAACAGACCGATTGGTGTTGCAAACGTTTCGGTTCCGTTTGTAATGACGGCTGATATGTCAGCAAGAGTCAACGAGATGATTGATATTGCTGATAAAGCTTTGTTAGCTCTTGAAATAGCGGAATTTACAACGCTTGATTCACAAAACGAAGTCAAAGATTACGCAATTCAAATTGCGGAATACTTCCAGAAAAATCATAAAGAAGTTGACGATATTATCCAAAAACACGCAAGAAATTGGGATTTACAACGCTTGGTCAAGATGGATAAAGATATTCTTCGTATTGCAATCGTTGAACTTCTCTATATAAAAGATGCACCGATGAAAGTTGTTGTTGACGAAGCTCTTGAACTTGCTAAAAAATATTCAACAGACGACAGCGCATCATTTATTAACGGCATTCTTGCAAAAGTGATTGTTGAAAACGGACTTAAGTAAATGTTTAATTTCTTTTCGGATAAATTTAATAATCTGAAACAGGCAGTTTCCAATACCGCTCAGGCGCTTGTCGGTAATATTGTTGATACTGTCGGCGGAGAGGAAGAGTTTTCTGAGTTTGTTCTTGATGATATGGAAGAACTTTTGATAAGTGCGGATTTAGGTGTAAATTATGCCTCGGAACTTGTCGATAAGCTCCGCAATCAAGAAAAAATCAAGCCCTCAGCCGTAAAAAATTATCTGAAAAACGAATTTATGAAAACGCTTGAAGAAGCAGGCGATAACAAACTTCAGTACAAAGAAAACGAACTGAATATTTATTTTATAACCGGTGTGAACGGTGTCGGCAAAACGACTTTGATAGGTAAGCTTGCATATAAATTTAAACAGGAAGGCAAGCGTGTTTTGATAGCAGCCGGCGACACCTTTAGAGCAGCGGCCGAAGAACAGCTTGATATCTGGTCAAAACGTGCAGGCGCCGATATTGTAAGACGGGATAAAGCAGATCCTGCGTCAGTTGTTTATGAGGCAATCCAAAAGGCTAAAGACGAACATTATGATGTAATTCTTGTCGATACTGCAGGCAGGCTTCAGAATAAATTCAATTTAATGGAAGAACTTTCCAAAATTAAGTCGGTAATCGACAAGAATGCACCTGAAAACCTTAGAGAAACAATGCTTGTTCTTGATGCAAACACGGGCCAAAACGGACTTCAGCAGGCAAAAGTTTTTCTTGATGCCGTAAATTTGACGTCGGTTGCACTCACAAAGCTTGACGGTTCTGCAAAAGGTGCAATTGTTTTGGCGGTCGCAAGAGAGCTTAAGCTTCCTGTAAAATTAATCGGTGTCGGCGAAAAAATGGAAGATTTGAAACCTTTTGACAGAGAAGAATTTATAGACGCTTTGTTTGCCTGAAGTTTTGGAGGCGGGATGAAAAAAATTAAAAGTTGCGACACTCAAAAAGGAAGAGAAATTGCGCTGTTTGGTAACGGCGAAGTATGCAAAACTCTTGTAATCGGCGTATTTCATGGAGATGAACCTCAGGGCGATTTTTTAATAAAAGAATATATCAGAAAAAATCCTGAAAGCGGGCTTTATTTTATTCCCTGTCTAAACCCTGACGGAATGACTGATAAAAAGAGGACAAATGATTCAGGAGTAGATTTAAACAGAAATTTCCCGACAGAAAACTGGGAATATACACCTAAAGATGAGTTTTTCGGCGGTGAAAAACCTGCAAGTGAAATCGAAACACGTTTTTTGATTGAGGTGATGGAAGAATTAAAACCGCAAATGATTTTGACACTTCATGCGCCTTTCAAAGTTGTAAACTATGACGGCGACGCAAGAGAAATTTCAGAAAAAATTTCAAAAATAATAAACTATCCTGTCGAAGACAATATAGGGTATCCAACTCCCGGAAGTTTCGGCACTTACGCAGGCATAGAAAAGAAAATCCCGACAATTACATTAGAACTGGACGAAACCTGTCCTGTAGAAGAACTGATCTCGCCCGTTCATAAAATTTTTGATTTGCTTGCACAACCGGAAGACCCGCACTGATAAAGTGTTATCAAATGCTCTTACGGTTTATAATCAGCATCGAATTTGTCCTGATTTTTGTTATTCTTTTTCGTTAAGGAAATTGATTTCCAGATGACCACGTTCACCTTTTGCGTTTTCAACGTTGGCATAAATAATACCGTGTTCAAGCGCATCAGCATCCCCGAATGGCGCCGGATTGTTGTAATCATCCTTTGCAACGTGATATTCGGATTTTACGTTTTGTAATTCTTTGTCTGCATTTTCTGCAAAACCTGCACCTATCAGGTCATTGCTGTCAAGATATTTGCCGTTGCCGTCGCCTTCAGCTGCCGCCTTAATCAGTGCGGCCTGATATCTTGTGACTTCAATTTCATTTTCTTTAAGAGTTTTGCCGTCTTTGTCGTAGACTTTTCCGTCTTTAATCGTCCATTCAGCTTTGTTGCCTTTAACTTTAGAATTGGTAAAGTTTATAACGAATGATTTGCCGGAATCTTTATCTTTGACCTTAACACTCGTATAATTCTGCTTTTGCAGTCCTGCACCTTTCACTTCATCAATACCCATAATTGTACCTCGCTTTTTTGTTTTGTGTGTTAATACTTTGTATATATTTAATAAATACTTTGTTCCATAAAAATTGCCTTTATTCACAATTTATTTACAATAATTAACATTTAAGATTGTTTGTTGTAAAATTTTATCGAAAGTTAAACGAGGGATTTTTTAATGAAATTACACAATTCTTATACAAATCAGATTGAGGAATTCAAACCGATAGAAGAAAATAAAGTAAAGATGTATGTCTGCGGGCCGACGGTATATGATTATGCACACTTAGGGCATGCAAGATGCTATATAACCTGGGATGTTTTGTACAGATATCTTAAGTTTAAAGGATATGACGTTACGTATTGCCGCAATGTTACGGACGTGGACGATAAGATTTTGAAAAAAGCCGAAAAGGAAAACAAAACTCCCGAGGAAGTTTCTCAATACTGGTATAAACAGTTTGAAAATTCCATGAAGGCTTTGAATACCTTAAAACCTGACATTGAACCATTTGCCACAAAGACTCTCGGTGAAATGATAGGAATGGTCAAGGATTTGATTAATAAAGGTTATGCCTATGAAGTTGACGGAGATGTGTATTTCAGGGTTAAAAAATTCCCTCACTACGGGTATCTTTCAAAACAGCCGATTGATAAATTAGAAAGCGGTGCAAGAATTGAAGTCGGGGAAAAGAAGGAAGATCCGCTTGACTTTGCCTTGTGGAAAAAGGACGAAAAATTCGGCTACAAAAGCCCTTGGGGTATCGGCCGGCCGGGGTGGCATATTGAGTGTTCAGCAATGAGCCGCAAGTATCTCGGTAAAACAATTGATATCCACGCAGGCGGTGCGGATTTAATTTTCCCTCACCATGAAAATGAAATTGCGCAGTCTGAATGCGCAAACGGATGCAAGTTTGTAAATTACTGGCTTCACAACGGATTTGTAACCATAAATAAAGAAAAAATGTCGAAATCACTCGGCAACTTCCTGACCATAGATGATTTGCTCAAAAAATACGACTCAAATACAATCAGGTTCTTTATTTTGACAAACCACTACAGAATGCCGGTTGAATTCAGTGACGAAGCCTTGTCTTCAGCGTCTGCCGGTGTAAAAAGAATGCTGAATGCAAAACGCACTCCTGTTGATGAAAATTTGGACATCACAAAAACGGAAGAATACAAAGAATTCACAGAGGCAATGGATGATGATTTGAACACTTCTAAGGCGCTTGCTGTGTTGTTTGATCTTGCAAACAAAGCAAACAAGGACGAGGAAGGTGCTTTCACAATTCTTTTTAAGCTTGCACAAACTCTCGGCTTTACTTTTGAAAAAGCAACATTGTCTGATGATGAGATAAAAGGTGTTGTAGGGAGGGTTTCAGAAAAACTCGGCGAAGACTTTAAATCAATGGATGAAATACTTTCATACCGCAAACAAGCCCGTGATGAAAAGAAATGGCCTGTTGCGGACAAAATCCGAATAGCATTTGACGATGAAGGAATAGTTCTGAAAGATACAAAAGAGGGCACAACGTGGGAATTAAAGTAAAACATCAGATTTCTGGATGGTTATTTCTCGGGGCAATGATAATTACTCTGCCTGCAAATGCAGCCTCGTTTCAGCCGTTTATTCCTGCGGAAACTTTGAAAATAGCGCATGAAGCAGAAGTTCGAGCTGCTCAATTGAAACCTGCCTCTGAGGTTGTGCGGGTAGGTATAGGAACATCAGGGTTTACGGGGTATGACTATACCGAAATTTCCATATTCGGCACAGACGGAATACAGCTTTATAATGACGGAATGTCAACGGCTATTTTTCCTGAAAACAGTGATATAAAGGTTAAATATGAAAACGGGTTGTTTACGGTTTATGATTCTGACGGCAATGTGACAGCCGAAATTACGGGGCCTGTTACATTTACATGTGACGGCGGGCTTTTAGGGGTTACCGGTTTGAAGCGTGCCGGCAAACAGGCGCTTTATCATGGCGCATTACAGCTTGTCAAAAAAAATAACAGCACTTTTAATCTGGTAAATCTTGTTGAGGTTGAGGAATACCTGAAGGGTGTTGTTCCGAACGAAATGCCTGTGAGGTTCGGGCTGGAAGCTCTGAAAGCACAAAGCGTTGCTGCAAGAAATTATGTTCTGACTCCCAGAACAAAATCTTCGCCGAATTATGACGTTGTAGATTCTGTCGCAAGTCAGGTTTACTATGGCGCAAACACCGAAACTGAGATTTCTGACAGAGCTGTTAAAGAAACAACCGGAATTGTGGCGCTTTACGGCTGGGACTTAATTCTTGCACAGTATTCATCAACAGCCGGCGGATATACGGAAAGTTATGCATATGCTTTTTCCGACCCAAAGACTAAAGAATTTCCGTCAGAAGATAAACCGTATTTAAGAGCAAAACCTGATATGGTAAGCCAAACTCCGCTTGATAAGGAAGAGGCGGCCGCAGAATTTTATAAATCAGCACCGGACTCTTATGATATCAGGTCGCCTTATTTCAGATGGACAAAAGAATGGAATCCTGAAGAATTAAGAACAGCATTGGAAGGAACTCTTCCGGCCCAATCAGCGACAGGGTTTGTAAAACCTGCATTCAATAAAGGCGACAAACTCGGCGATATCCTTTCACTTGAAGTCAAAAAACGCGGCAAGTCAGGGAAAATTGTAGAATTGGATATAGTTACAACTTCAGGCACTTATAAAGTTTATAAGGAACTTGTAATCCGCCGTTTGTTCACCAAGGACGGAAAAGCTTTGCCGAGTGCAAATGTTGTTTTTGAACCGCAGTTTGATGATGATGGTAAACTTTTGTCAATCAAAGCTTTTGGCGGCGGATACGGGCATGGCGTCGGAATGAGCCAGTTCGGAGCAGGGTTTATGGGAAGCGAGATGAAACTCCCGTTTTATAAAATTCTCCAGCATTATTACAGCGGTATTACACTCGGCACAAAACCGGTGATAATTTCAGCCGACGAAAGCCAGAGGGCTGTAACCCAATCTTTCTATGTGCCGGAAAAACATGCAGAAATTGTTGTTGATAACAAATATCTTGTATCAATTCTTGTTGCTGATATCAATGGCAAGGAGTACACGTTTGAACTCTGTAAAGGTTTTCTGCCGTCAAACCGAATTTGCAGAATTGATATTTCAAAGTATTTAAAAAAAGGAATTAACACCATAACCTTCTCTTATCCTGAAAATGAAGCAAAGAACAAAGCTTTGAGGTTGTTCGTCGAACTTGTAAAACAGGATGATGCCGTTTACGACTGGTAGGATTAGGCACGTTTAAAGTAGTGATGAATTTATTTAAAAAGACAAGACCACAAGTATGGAAAATCAAACAGAATTAGATAAAGACACAAAAACAACCGGCGTTTTGAAAGCTGCGTGGCTGATTGCCGTTGTAACAATCGTGAGCAAGTTAATAGGGTTTGTGCGGGATGTTGTTATCGCAAACTATTACGGGGCAACAATGGTATCGGATGCATACTATTACGCATATCAGATTCCGTCGCTGTCTTTAATACTTTTAGGCGGAGTCGGCGGGCCTTTTCACAGTGCAACAGTTGCTATTTTTTCAAAACTGATTCCGTCGTTAAAAGAAAAACCGTCTGATAAAGTCAACAAACTTTATTCAACATTTATGACGGCGACGATTTTGTTCTTTCTTGTGTTGTCGGTTTTGATTTTCATTTTTCCGAAAGAAATTATGGGATTGATTATCTCAAACGGATCACAGGAGATGATTAATCTTGCGGCAATCCACTTAAAAATAATGACACCTCTTTTAATAATCGGCGGAATTGTGGGGATTTATTACGGGATTTTGATTATTTATAAGCAGTTTATGCTTCCGAACCTGTCGCCGATAGTGATGAGTGTTGCAATTATTGTAATGTCTGTGGCGGCGGCTCCTGATGACAAGAAAGGGCTTGCGCTTGCATGGGCAACAACAATCGGTGCGCTTTTGCAGCTTGTAATCCAGTATCCGAACGTCAGAAAATTAGGCTTTAAACTCAGACCGAATTTTGAATTTACAAACAATCCGCATTTTAAAGAAATTTGCGAGCTTCTTTTTCCGGCAGTTTTAAGTTCAACCGTCGGGCAAATTCATATTTACGTAGATATGTTTTTTACCTCTTCGATTTCGGA
>CALUTA010000017.1 GCA_944323585.1 Candidatus Gastranaerophilales bacterium | reverse complement strand
CAACGGCTTTTGATTGTATCCAGAACTTTATGAACTTCTGTTGTCGCAAGAATAAAAATAACATTTTTCGGAGGTTCCTCTAAAGTTTTCAACAAAGCATTGAAAGCAGTAGTCGATAACATATGAACTTCGTCTATGATATAGATTTTAAACCTGCTGTTTACAGGCGCATACATTACTTTTTCAAGAATATTCTGTGCATCTTCGACTTTTCTGTTGCTTGCGGCGTCTATTTCTATGACATCCATCGGAACCGAATTTGTAATATCACGGCAGTTTTCGCACTCTCCGCAAGGATTGACTGTCGGCCCGTTCACACAGTTCAAAGATTTTGCAAAAATTCTTGCCGTAGAAGTTTTGCCGGTGCCTCTGGGACCTGTAAACAAATACGCATGAGAAATCTTATTCATCTCAATCGCATTAGCCAGAGCTTTTTTTATATGTTCCTGTCCGACAACTTCATCTAATTTTTGCGGACGATATTTTCTATATAGGGGAATATATTTTTCATTCATGGTATCATTATAACAGAGTTTTTTTTAAAAGGGGCAAAATATGAACATAATTAAACCTGCAAGGTTGAAAAAGGGAGATACAATAGGGATTTTAGCAACATCCGGGGCAGTTTCGAATGATACAAGAACAATTATGACTGCTGTTGACTATTTTGCAAACAAAGGCTACAAAACATTGATAAGCAGCGATCTTTACAAAAAAGACAGATACCTTGCAGGAGATGATGACACAAGAATTAAAAATTTGCATGCTTTTTTTGAAAACCCCGAAATTAATGCGATTATTTGCATGCGTGGCGGCTACGGCGCAATCAGAATAATAGAAAAAATTGACTATTCAATAATAAGAAATAACCCCAAAATCTTTTGCGGATACTCTGATATTACGGCACTTAATCTCATGTTTCTAAAAAATGCCGGACTTATAACCTACTCAGGGCCTATGATTTTAAGCGATTTTGGGAATCCTGAAAAATCTGATTTCACAATGAATGAATTTTTTAAAGCAGTAAGTTCTGATTCTTACACAATAAATGGCAACAATATAATCCGCCAAGGGAAAGCCTCAGGCATCCTCTGGGGCGGAAACCTTGCAACCATTGCATCTCTTTGCGGAATTGATTTTATACCTGAGGAACCCTTTATATTTTTTGCAGAGGATATCAATGAGCCGGTCTATAAAATCGACAGAATGCTAAGACAACTGATTAATATAGAACAATTCAGGAAAAACATTCAGGCTCTTTGTTTCGGATATTTTGCGGATACTGATAACAAAGACTGGCTCCTCAGACTTTTTAAAGAAACTGCAAACGAACTAAAAATTCCTGCTGTCAGCGGTTTTAAGATATCGCACACAAGCTGTAAAACAACGGTTGCAATCGGTGCAAAGACAAAACTTAGTGATGAAACACTTATTATAGAATAATTCCGGTATTTTCCCCGAATAATTAATTTTATATTAAAAACTAAAACATAGTATTTTTTTACGGTAAAATGTAATTATGGTTAGATAAATAAAGGAAAATGATATGTGGGATTATTCGGAAAAAGTAATGGATCACTACAGAAACCCCAGAAACGTCGGCAAAATCGATAACGCTGATGCAATCGGTGAAGCCGGTTCTCTTGCCTGCGGTGATTCGCTAAAAATATACTTAAAAATAAAAGACGGAATCGTAACAGATGCCAAATTTCAAACTTTTGGATGCGGAAGCGCAGTTGCAAGTTCAAGCATTCTGACTGAAATGATTATCGGAAAAACAGTAGAAGAAGTTAAGAAAATTACGAACAAAGACATTGCCGACCAGCTCGGCGGCCTTCCTCCGGAAAAAATGCACTGCTCTGTTATGGGCTATGAGGCTCTAGAAGATGCACTTAAAAACTTTGATGATATGACAGACCTTGATGATTTGAGAAATGAAAAGAAAGAAGAAAAAATCGTCTGCACATGCTTCAATGTAACTGAAAACCTTATCTGGGATGCAATCAAGCAAAACGGACTTAAAACAGTTGAAGAAGTAACTAATTACACCAAAGCAGGCGGTGCATGCGGAAAGTGCAAAGGTCTTATTCAGGATATCATTGACACCTATTACAAGAAAGAAGAAAACAAAAAAGATGCACCGGCTCTTTCTCCGGCGCAAAGAATTCTCAAAATCAACAACGTAATAGAATCGCAAATTTCTCCGGAACTCAGAAAAGACGGCGGAGATATTACACTTGTTGATATTGACGGCAACAAAGTTCTTGTAAAACTCAGAGGAAAATGTTCAGGATGCAAAAATTCACATCTGACTCTGAAAGCTTTCGTTGAAAGTACTTTAAGAGAAACCGTAGACAAGAATATAGACGTAATCGAGGTGGCATAATGAACCTTATATATTTAGACAACAACGCAACAACAAAAGTTGCTCCGGAAGTTCTTGAGGCAATGATGCCTTATTTCAAGGAAGAATACGCAAACCCTTCCAGCATTTATGAATTTGCAAAAAAATCAAACCATGCTGTAAGAGATGCCAGAGGAGTGATTAAAGATTTTCTAAATGCAGAAAGCGAAAAAGAAATCATCTTCACCTCATGCGGTTCTGAAAGCGCAAACACAGCAATCCGCGGCGTCTTAAACATGAACAAGAACAAACGCCACATCATAACAACAAAAGTTGAACACCCCTGTGTTTTGAACCTTTATCAGACACTAGAAAAAGAAGGCTACAAAGTTGACTATATCGGAGTGAACGCAAACGGAGAACTTGATCTTGCACAACTGGAAGAAGCAATAAATTACGACACCGCACTTGTGTCAGTTATGTATGCAAACAACGAAACAGGTGTTATATTTCCGATAGAAAAGATTTCGGAAATAATCAAATCCAAAAACAAAGAAACGAAATTCTTTGTTGACGCAGTTCAGGTTGCAGGCAAAATTCCTATAGATGTTCAGGCGGCCGGAATTGATCTTCTAGGTATTTCAGGACACAAATTCCACGCCCCGAAAGGTGTCGGCGCCCTTTACGTAAATTCCAAAACCCTGATAACTCCGCTGATTATCGGCGGGCATCAGGAAAGAGGCAAACGTGCGGGGACTGAAAACGTTCCTTATATTGTAGGGCTTGCAAAAGCCGCAGAACTTGCAACAGACAGTCTTAACTACGAAATGACCGAAGTTAAAAGGTTAAGAGATAAACTCGAAACAGGAATAATTAAATCAATCTTCAATTCCCGCCTCAACACGGGAGTAGCAAACAGAGTCCCGAACACTACAAACATTGGCTTTGAATACATTGAAGGAGAACTTATTCTGCTCCATTTGAGCGACCTTGGGATATGCGCAAGTTCAGGAAGCGCATGCACATCAGGTTCCCTTGAACCCAGCCACGTCTTAAGGGCCATGAATGTTCCGTTCACTTCAATTCACGGAAGTATCAGGTGGTCGCTTTCAAGATACACAACAGAAAAAGAAATCGATTATGTTCTTGAAGTTCTGCCCGGAATTATCGAAAAAATTACAAAACTTTCGCCTTATCAGGAGGAACTTACCCATCTCAAAAGATTGAAGGGCTAAGAAAGTTAAACTAATGTCTAGGACAAAAGCAGTATGAAATAAAAATCATACTGCTTTTTGCTTAGAATTTTATGCTGATTTTAGGACTTTGCAAAATCGCAGCTCCGTAGAATAGTTTTAAATAACGCAAAACCTTATTCTGCATTTAAGGAGTTGCAATATGAAAAAACAAATTCTTACAATCGGTTTAATATCTTTTCTTGCCGTAAGCCCTGTGTTAGCAGCAAATAACAATCAGGTTATAGACAAACTTGAAAATTCACTCTACGGCTTCACCTATAATACTGAAAGTGAATCCTCAAGACTCGACAGACTTGAAAAAAGCGTCTACGGCACAGTGTCAACAAAGTCCGCTGCGGAAAGAGTAGCACGTCTGAAAAAAGATATGGCAACAGACTTAATCGGGCAGCAAATTGAACCAAAAGAAGACACTTTTGCAGAAGATGAATTTACGCTGGAAAAAGAACCCGTTGCAGCGGCAAATGTAACTTACCCTGCGGTGGATGAGCTTGAAGAAATTGTATTCAATAAATCAACACCAAAAGAAGACATAAAAAAGCGGCTTTCAAAACTTGAAATGGAAACATTTGGCAAAGAATACGCAAATGACGACCTTGCAACACGAACTGACCGGCTGAAAGCTGAAATTAAACCAAAATCCCTTATGGAGAATCAAATTGCGCAATCTTCAAACGAATTTTATGACGATTATGTTCCGCCTCTTGGGGCAGATTACCATCTGAACAAATACCAGACATATGACGGTTTTGACTATGAAAACTTCAATGCAAGACAAAGGGCTATGGAAGAAAAATTTGAAACGGCAAACTCAACATCAGGCTCATACACCGGCAAACAATACAATCTAAGCACTGTCGAAAAAAAGATTCTTAATCAGACATTCAAAAACGATTCAACGGAAAATCGTCTTTCAAGACTTGAAAGCGCTATGTTCGGCACGAATTTTTCAACAGATGACAATGAAACACGTATGAACAGAATTTCCAGTGCATATAAAGCCCAAAAAACAGCAGCCAAATATGACAGCAACAGATTTTCTCAAAACCTGACAACCGCCGTTCAAATAGGCACACTGCTTTTGATGGTGCTTGCTTGCATTTTATAATTCTTACTGCGCAGAAGGTACAGGTGTTGTTGACGCAGGCTGTGCTTCAGGAGCCGCAGTTCCTGCGTCCGTTGCAGGAGAAGAAGTTGACGGTTTTTTGAACAAGTTCATAATCTCATCGACACTGTCTTTTACGTTCTGCACCTGATTTTTAATATTTTCTTTAGCAGCTGCAGACTGCTCTTTTATATCAGAAGCCGTAGTTTTCAAATCGGATGCTGTTTGCTCTTTTAGATTTTTAATAGCATCAACATTATTTTTTATATTTTGTTTTACATTCTCTGCACTTGTTTGAACCTGTTCCTTAAGGCTTGTTGTTTCAATTGCGGACATATCAGGATTATTCAGCCACTTGAAAGACTTAACCGAACTTGAACTCTCCACACCGCCGTTGAATTCAACTTTAAAATCCTTATAAACCTCATCTCCGCCGGATAACTGAGGTATATTTTCTGTCTTTTCATTGGCAGGGTTTGCTGTTACTGTTTTAATAATATTTGCTGTCAGCGCACCGAATTTCGGGATATATGAAGTCAGTTTGTCAACAGAAAGCTCTCCGAGAGGTCCGAGAACCGCAACAACATCTGCGCTCAGGCGACCCAAAATCGTAACATTGGCAGACCCGTTCAGAATGTTATATTTACCTGTTATATAATATGCAACATTAGCACCGCTTGAGGTAATTGAAGAAATATTTGCCCAGCCGCCGTTAAAAGTCATTGCGCCTTTAAGATAGTCAAAATTTGCACTTTCTTTGATTACAGGAAGAGAAGAAAGAGCCGCAACAGCAGCTTTAAGAATAACATTTGACATAATATTATTTGCTGAAAGCAGGCTTTCAATACGTCCAATGCCGGCAAAAGCACCGTTTTTGATATCAAACGAAACATTTCCTTTAAGATTTTTAATCATATCGACATCAGTTACACCTGAAGTTGTAACATTAGCTGAAAAATCAAGAGTTCCGGTGAGTGCATTTTTTATACCTGCAGCACCGTTTATGGCTGACACGGCATCAAGTCCCAAACCTTTAAGATTAACTCCTATTTTACCGTTCAATACATTATAAGAAACATCTCCGGTCAAATCGCCTTTGAAAGCCGTTCCTTTAATATTGTTTAAATAAAATACTCCGTTATTCGGATTAAAAGTGAAATCCGATGCCAGATTTTCTGCAACAATTCCGCCGGAAGTAATTTTACTTAAAGTGCCTTTACCTTTTGCAAGAGGCCCGTTTAAATTCACATCCAGATTTTCCAATTTAACCGCCATATCCGGCAGATCAATCAAAGGAATTGAAGCTTTTCCTTTCAATGTCGGATTCAAAGGTGTACCGCCGACATGAAGATTTCCGGTTAGTTTAATTTCAGAATTTTTACCCATCATTGGTACAGGCATTGAAACATAAGACGGAACGGCCAAATTTATTGACATATTCTGAGTTCTGGAAAGATTATTTATTGCCCCGTCAACTGTTGCAACATTGACACCGCCGGCAGAAAGACCCGTATCGTAAATTTTCAAAGAATCATCCGCTATTTTTAAACTTGATTTAATAACCGTAGATTTATTTTTCAACAAATCAATATCAAGAATTGAAACATAATTATTTGGCGAAATATCAAGATTGGCATTAATCAATTGTTGTTTAAAATTAC
Source organism: Candidatus Gastranaerophilales bacterium (assembly GCA_944323585.1). GTDB lineage: Bacteria > Cyanobacteriota > Vampirovibrionia > Gastranaerophilales > Gastranaerophilaceae > Scatenecus. Next base: position 11,028 of record CALUTA010000017.1, on the reverse strand, counting down.
CTGTAACAGAAACCTTCAGCGGAAGTTTGCCTTTAGCGCTCATGCCGGTTCTGAAATCTGCAGGTATAAAACTCAGCAAGTCTGATCCGACAAGACTGCCGTTTGCATTGATATTTATACTTACATCCTCAGGATCCGCATAATCCTTTACTGATCCTGAAATATCTATTCTTGAATTGTCAACCAGAATATAGGCGCTGTCAATATTTATATCTTTTTCGTTAATTGTAACTTCAGCTCGTGGAGCTTTTACAGTCGCAAACGGAGATACAATATCAGCCGTTTCTATATTCAACAGCCCTTCATAGGCATTATCATCAGTAGTTATATCAAATAAAGCTCTCTTGAGTTTCAGTGTCATATTTGACGGTATATTTTTGATGTTAAGATTATCAACACTAAGACTGACAGACGGAACAGGGGCTGATAATTTCCCCTGTAAAATAGCTTCCATAGACAAAGTACCAGAATTAAAAACATTTTCTTTCAACAAAGATACTTGTCCTGCCGCAGCTACAAGTGCTTTGATTAAAAGTTTATCTGCAGTCAGGTGCAAATCTGTTTCTGCTTTGTTTGTTATCGTTCCATACATCTTTAATGGCTGATTAAACACTGAAAATGAAATGTCTTTAATATTTACGTTGTTATCTGAAAAATCTATATCCGCTTTAATTTTGTCAATTAACACATTAAATGCTTTGTAATTTAGAGATCCTGATGGTATTTTAAAATATCCGGAAGATGTAATTTTCTTTTTATCTCCGGTTACAGAAAAATCAGCATCTATATTTCCAGTACCTGACAAAGAATCCAGATCATCAATACCAAATGATTTTGCCACACTATCAAACAAATTAATTATGTTATTTATGCCGGCATTTGAAACAACATGAGCAGAAAACTGAAAGTTTTTACCTGTTTTTATATCACTTAGAAAAGTTAAACTTTCATTTGAAGCCGGATGCAGGGATGCCGAAATTTTTGCTTTGTTATGATTCAATTCAACATTAACAACACCTTTTGGAAGAGTTTTGCCGTCAACTGCAATTGTAATTCCGTCAACATTGATGTATCCGTAATAATGAAAATCTTCTATAGAACCGTAAGTTTCGACATCCGCTTTCAAATCAGCCGCAAGCTGATTTGTATGAATTGCTTCAAATATATCAATCACATTTATTACAGGAGCAGGAACTGAACTTTTTGCTGCCGGAACACTGCTTACTTGCTCTTCGCTTGTTTCGAGCGGAGAAGAAAATACCAGATCATTCAACTCACAATCAGGCATAATATGGTTTTTAATTTTTATATCATAAGAAAAATGCTTTGTTTCATCCAGATAAACCGCACCGTTTGAAACAATTTTTACTTTTTTATTAAATACAAAATCAGTTAAATTAAACTTTTGTGCTTCAAGGTAATATCTTTTTGCTTTTTCCTGATCATAAAATTCAATATTTGTATTTGCCAAATATATATTAGGAAGTCTGTTTGAGAGTTTTAATCCGAATGGAAGGCTGACAGAAGAATTCTGCTGAGTATCAGTGGTGTCCGACGGCATATTTTTTAAACTGTCTTCTATTACAAAATGACCGTCTTTTTTAACCGCCAGGAATATTTTAGCATTTTTAGCAGAAATTTTATCAAGTTCTATTCTTTTTATTATGAGAGGCAAAAGAGATAATCTGATATCAAATCCGTCTGCCGAAAATATATTTTCCTGCCCTGACAGAGCAACTTCAGTATGACCTAATTTTATACCGGCAGTGAGTTTTGGAGTCGTTACCAGTTTTATTTCACTCAATACAACCTTAAACCCGCTTGCGTCTTCTATCATTTTTACGATATCCGCATTATGAGATTTTAAGTAAATATTCACCAGCAACGGGGCAGCAAGAAATATAACATATAAAACGGCCAAAATTCCTAAAAGACTAATTCCAGCTATTTTTAAACCTTTTTTACTCATATTATCCCTCTCTAAATTTTATCAAGGTCATATCCCTTAATATTATATTATCATAAATAAAATTTTATCACTTTTTAAGTTTGACCGGCTCAATATTCCATTTTACAGCCTTATTCTTTCGAAACCACGTAAGCTGACGCTTAGCATAATTTCTTGTGTTTTGCTTTAACTTATCTTTAGCTTCTTCTAAAGTTAAAATTCCGTCCAGATATGCAATCATTTCCTGATAACCAATGGTACAGACAAGATTTTTAATTCGCCCGTGTTTTGCCAAAAGCGACTTTGTTTCATCAATAAGGCCGATTTCTACCATCAAATCAACACGTCTGTTAATTCTTTCATACAAAATGCTGCGTTCAAAATTAAGACCTATCCATTCCACATCATACAAAGGCTCTTTTTTGTACTCTGAAAGCGGTTTTTCAAGATGTTCTGACAACTCTAAAGCCCTGATTATTTTTTTCTTGTCATTCGGGTCAATCTCTTCGGCTCTTTTGGGATCTTTAGAGCGTAATTTACTGTAAAGTTCTTCCGCCGGATATTCCATCAATTTAGTTCTTAATTCGTAATCAGGCTCAACTTTAGGTACATCATAATTTTCAAGCAGCAGCCTGAAATAAAGGCCGGTCCCTCCAACCACAACCGGAACTCTGCCTCTCTCAATAATATTATCAATCACTCCGGCGGCCTCATCAGCATAAAGTCCTGCCGAATAGTCAACCTCAGGTTCCACAATATCTATCATATAATGCGGAATTGATTTTCGCTCTTCAATTGTCGGCTTTGCTGTTCCGATATCAAACCCCTTATATATCAACCTTGAATCAGCTGAAACAATTTCTCCCGATATTTTTTCTGCAAGGGCAAGCGCATAATCAGTTTTGCCCGAAGCCGTCGGCCCCACAACTGCTATTACTCTAGGCTTTTGTTTCTCCACCCTCTTCTGCTCCGCAAAATTCCTTTTCGTAATATAAAAATACTAAAATTACTACGTAAATAATAAAATAAAAATAAATCACCATTATTAAAACATAAAGCAAAGGATTAATAAGAGTAAATGTTCCTATAAATGACATTATTAAATTCAAAACTGATATATAAATAAATAATATCAATGTCGTTTTAAACTTCACCAAACTTTTTTTTGCAGCTCTGAAAAGGGCTAATAACGGATTTATTGTTTTATAAATAATCTCCGGAATCCATAACATCAACATAAAAGACAAAACAGTTGTAGTTCCCATAATTAACAGATTCCACAAATTAAGTTTTATTAGCTGTTCATTATCAAGAGAATCAATAAACGTTTTCATATCCTGAGTTGAAGATAATGCGGAACTGAGCTGTTCAGGAGTAAACACATTTCCAATATACATATCTCCAATCAAATATACAACCATTGCAGCAATAGCAACAATCAACAAAAAAGCAAGCAACATCAACACAAATGCCAAAAAATACTGACCGATACCATATGGAATATTTTTAAAAAGATTCATTGTTGCCTTTGCTCTGTCAGCATCCAGCACAAACACTTTACGTGAAATTTCAATAGACTTTTTTACCGCATAAAACCATCCGGATAAAAAAGCCCCAGTCATAAATAATACGGTTATTAATGCAAGAAGAAATTCTGCCGGCGAGTTCACAACAGAATTTGAAAACCCGAAGTAAAACGACAAAATCCACATAAATAATACCAGCGGTATTGCAAGTATTATACAATCATTTGCTGTTTTAAACGCTTCTTTAAAAAGTTTAAACATATAATAATATTTACCTCATAAATTTTGAATTAAATAACCTGCAGTTTACTTAAGAACTTCTTCCTGTTTTTCATCAGAGTTTTTCTTATTAAGCTCCATTGATCTTCTGCGCTTACGACGTCTCATCAAATCAACAAATGCTTCTAAACGTGTTAAATAGCCGGCTTTTCCGGTTTGTTCATCCATTATTAGAGGCAGAATAGGTATATCACAATTCTCTCTCATTGCAGGAAATATATTCTGGGACATAATTTCAGGCATGCATGTGAACGGACTTATATGAATTATGCCGTCAATACCTCTTTCATTTGCATAAGCAACATCTGAGACGCACTCAAGTGCATCACCGCCTATATCTCTCATCAAATATGGTTTTGCAAGACGGTTTGCCCTTTGAAGGTGAGTTTCTCCTTTGCGAAAAATTTTAGGAATAATCGCATCTTTCAAAAATCCGCTTACTGTTAAACTTTTTCTTGTTTCAACACCCATTTTCCCGAGTTCTTTTACAATATCCTGATTGGAAAATCTGTCGCACACAAGGTAAATTTCCCCTGTGATGTCAACATGCAAAACTTCTTTATTAGGATCATATTTAACTTTGTCCATTTCTTCAAAAGCAAGTTTTTTAGCTTTATTAAGCTGGCGGGTGTTCATTGCATCATCAACTATTTTTAAAGCCTTATTAAAATGCTTCTCGGCATCTCCGAAATTATATTCTCTTGCCCTCAAATATGACAGTCTTGCCTGCAAATCATCCAGCAAAAAGACTTTTCTGATTGCAAGCACAATTGCTCTTATAAAAAGCACCGGATCATTTTTATGCGAAACTGCCTTCAAAAAGTTATAAATTCCCTGAATTCCGTCATACAATTGCAATTCAATATAATTGGCATGATATCCTAAATCAGAAAGGGCATTGTTAATACATTTGCCATACTCGCCCAATCTGCAGCATCCTGGAGATGAAATCATTGCAACGTAATCAGCCCCGCCTTCTATTGCTTCTATAAAATTGCCCATAATAAGCTTGTATGGAAGACAAATTGCTTCAGGCGAATACTTTGTTCCGAGTGAAAGGGTTCTTTTACTTGTGTATGGCGGAACATAAGGTTCAACACCGACCTTTCTTAATGCCGCTGACCACGCTATATATATTGTTCCCATATGGGGAAATGAAACTTTTATTTTTTTATCTTTATTAGTCAATTTATTCTGCCTTTCATTTAATTTGTATAATAAAATTTTTATTCCGCTTTGAAGCACAAATCAGGATGTCTTGCAGCAAGAGTTTCATCCACACGCTTAACAGGAGTATTGTGCGGAGCTGAAATTAATTTTTCAGAGTTTGATTCTGTTTCATTGTAAATTTTTACCATAATATCAACAAACTCATCCATCCGTTCTTTTGTTTCGCTTTCCGTCGGCTCAATCATCATTGCTTCATGAACAATCAGAGGGAAATAAATCGTCGGCGGATGTGTATTGCCGTCCATCAAGGCCTTTGCTATATTTAAAGCCGAAACACCCGTTTTATGCTTCAAATCCTCTGCCGAAAGTACAAATTCGTGCTTGCAAAGAACATCATACGGAAGTGTAAAATAATTTTTGAGTTTTTCTTTTAGGTAATTAGCGTTCAAAACCGCATTTTCACTTGCTTCTTTGAGACTTTTGCCCATCATAAGAATATAGGCATAAGCTCTTACAAGAACTCCGAAACTGCCGCTGAAATCACGAACTTTACCAATTGAATGTTTGAGGTTAAATTTTTTAAAGTATTTTTGCCCGTCAAAATCTATAACAGGCGACGGCAAAAATTCAGCAAGTTCTTTAACCACACCGACAGGACCCGCCCCCGGGCCGCCGCCGCCATGAGGGGTTGCAAAGGTTTTATGAAGATTCAGATGCACAACATCAAATCCCATAAGTTTTGGATTTGTATACCCCATAATTGCATTGAAATTAGCTCCGTCATAGTATAACAGCGACCCGTTTTTGTGCATAAGTTCAGAAATTTCAAGAACTTTTTCTTCAAAAATTCCGAGAGTATTAGGATTTGTCATCATTATTGCGGCAACATCAGGCCCCAGAAGACCTTTCAAATCCTCTATATCAACCTGCCCTTTTTCGTTTGATTTTACCGAAACAATTTCAAACCCGCAAAGCGCTGCACTTGCCGGATTTGTACCATGCGCCGAATCCGGTACTATAACTTTAGTTCTTTTTTCACCTTTAACTTCAAAAAACTTTTTTATAACCATCATGCCGGTCAATTCGCCATGTGCACCTGCTGCCGGCTGAAGAGATACAGCATCCATACCCGTAATTTTTTTCAAAGATTCCTGAAGCTTATACATCAATTCAAGAGCACCCTGCGAATCCTCATCAGACTGCAAAGGATGAAGATTTGCAAAACCCTCTAATGATGCCAAAAATTCCCCGACTTTTGGATTATATTTCATTGTACAGGAACCGAGAGGATAAAAGCCTTTTTCAATACAAAAATTTCTGTCTGAAAGTTCTTTGTAATGCCTCATTACTTCAAGTTCGCCAATATCCGGCAAACCACAGGAGTTAGTTCTTAATAATTTTTTATCAATAAAATCGACATGTATTTCTTCATCAGTAAAAGATATACCGCCAGTATTATTATTTTTTTCAAAAATTGTTTTCATAAACTTCAAATAATCCCCTGTTTTTTCAAGTCTTTTTTAATTTTATCAAGTCCTGATTGAATTATTCTTGAAATTCTTGATTGTGAAATATCAAATTCTTCAGCTATTTCACGAAGCTTTTTTTCTTTAAAAAATTTATATTCGATTAATTCTCTTTCACGACCCGGCAGACGTTTCATTGCATCTAGAATATGAGCCTTCAACTCTGCAAATTCAATAGACTCTTCAGGAGTTTTGTCTTCTGCCTTAATCTGTGTCGGCATATCCGAATCCTGCATCTCATCTATTGAAAGAATCGTCTTATATACTTCAACTCTTAGTTCATTCGCCTCTTCAGCTTCCTGCATCTGCTGTTTTCTGTTCTTTAAAGTGTACCATTTGTAGCGTCGTCTGACTTCGTTTCTTATAGCCCATTTGATAGCAGTTGAAAGATAGGTGCTGTTGTAGTTTTCCGGTGAATTATTTTTAAATAGTACGTATAGTGTATGGTTTCCGATATTTATTAATTCCGGAAGTTCAATCAAATGCGAAACTGAAAATTTTTGATATTCAACCTTTGCAATTGTTTCAATTAAATTTTTGTAATCCCTGAGGTTAACCTTTTGTTCAGCAGTCATAACTACAACACTTTATCCTAGAAACTAATTCCTGACAACAGCATAACAAAAAAAAATATAGAATACCAGATAATTTAATTTTCCTTAACATAATTTATATTAATAAAAACAAACACAAACATTAAGGAGAAATTTTATGAAAGTTTTATTTTGCACAGACGGCTCAAAAATAAGTTATAATGCACTTCACAACTTTTCCAAATGGGCAAAAGATGTGATTATGGACACTATTTGTGTTATTGACTGGAGTTTTCTGCCTGATAACGTAATTGTTGAAGCAGAAGGTTTTAATAATTCATGTGCAAACATTGCTGACGATATTCTTGAATACACGAAAAAGGAAATTGAAGCAAACGGAATACTTTGCGGAGAAATATTTAAACAATGCGGAAGTGCCGTCGAAAGTATTATTGAACAAAGTGCAAAAGAAAAATATGATTTAATACTTTTGGGTTCACACGGCAAGAAGGGAATCCAAAAGTGGCTCGGCTCCGTATCGAGAGAAATTGCTTACAGTGAAGGACTTTCTACCTACATTTCGAAAGAAGAAAACAGCGGCAAAAAAATTCTCTTTGCAACAGACGGAACAGACAGTGCTAATCTGGCAATCACAAGAGCACTGGCAGAACTAAATCTTGAGGATAAAGAAATATATTTATGCACCGTGAATGAAACAGCGGATATGCTGTTTTTGAACGGGACACTTGATTCTAACTGGATTCTGGCAATTGAAGAGCAGCAGCAAAAATTCTCGCAAAAAACTCTTCAGGAATTGACGGAAAGATTCAAACACAAAGGCCTTTTTGTCTGTGAAGGGGTTGTTCTCAGCGGAAATCCGGCTCAAAAGATTCTCGATTATGCCGCATCAAAACAAACTGATCTGATAGTTACCGGAAGCAGAGGCAAAACTAAGATGCAGGACTTTCTGCTCGGATCTGTCAGCAAAAAAGTTCTGGAAAACGCAAAATGCGATATTCTAATCTTTAAGGAGTGATAAATTATTGACCGGCAGGTTAAAAAATGCAATAATTGACTTATGTTTAAGTATTATGGCAAATACGCTCCATATCTGTTTTTAATGCCGGCCTTAATTGTGCTTGTTATATTCTTTTTTATCCCGTTTTTCCAAACTTTTGCATTAAGTTTTATGGATTATTCAAACAGTATTTACCATGCGCAGTTTGCGGGATTTGAAAATTACACAAAACTATTCCACAGTCCGATTTTCTATAAAGTTTTGTTGAACACTTTCATCTATCTAATTGTTGCTGTTCCGATTCTGGCGATAGTACCGCTTTTCCTTGCAGTGCTTTTAAACAGGCAGATAAGGGGGGTGACCTTATACAAAATTCTCATTTATCTTCCTGTAATCGTATCAATAGTTGTTGCGGCAATTGCTTTTAAATGGCTTTACGCTGACGAAGGAATTTTGAATTTCATAGTTACGACTCTCGGGCTGTCCAAAATCGGATGGCTTACAGATCCGAATTGGGCATTGTATTCGGTAATAATCGTAACTATCTGGAAAGGAATCGGGTATTATATGATGATTTATCTGGCTGCACTCATGAGTGTTCCAAAAGAACTTTATGAAGCCTGCGAAATTGACGGTGCCGGATTTTTCAGAAAACATTTGACCGTCACAATTCCGCATATTATGCCGACAATTGCGCTTGTGACAACAATCAGCGCAATTTCTGCAATGAAAGTTTTTGCGGAAATTTATGTTATGACAAAGGGCGGGCCTCTAAATTCAAGCAAAACAATTGTTTATTATATTTATGAACGTGCGTTTGAAAATCTTGATCTCGGATTTGCTTCGGCGATGGCAGTTGTGCTTCTGGTAATTGTTCTTGCGCTGTCGCTTGTAAATATCCTATTCTTTGAGAAAAACAGGTATCAAATATGAAAAAATTATTCAAAAATTTACCTATACATATAATTTTAATAATAACATCCATTTTATCGATATTTCCTTTTATATGGCTTATATCAACATCACTAAAAGGAAACAGCGAAAATATTTTTGCCTACCCGCCGACAATAATACCGACAGACTTTACCCTTGCAAACTATACAGGCGTCTGGGATAAGGTAAATTTCATCGGATATTTTGTAAACTCAATGATTGTAGCGGGCGGAACAGTGCTTTTGAATCTTATTTTATCTTCCATGGCCGGATATCCGCTTGCGAGAATGGAATTCAAGGGTAAAAAAATAACATTCTTTGCAATACTTGCAACCATTATGATTCCGTTTCAGGCAATTATGCTTCCGGTTTACCTGATAACCTTAAAGCTTCACCTTGTGGACAGTGTAAACAATTTTGCAGGATATGTCGGATTGATTATGCCGTTTGCGGTAAGCGCCTTCGGAATATTTCTTATGCGTCAGGCATTTTTGGGAATTCCAAAAGAGATGGAAGAAGCCGCAATTGTAGACGGGTGCAATGTTTTTCAAATTTTTACTAAAGTATTGCTTCCGATGGTTAAACCGTCGCTTGCAGTGCTTGCGATTTTTACTTTTATCGGAAGCTGGGGAGAATTCTTGTGGCCGAGCATTGTCCTTACTAAAGATGCTATGTACACTCTGCCGGTCGGGGTTAACAATCTTCAGGGAATGTTCAGTTCCAACTGGAGGTTTATCGCTGCCGGTTCAATTCTTTCAACTATTCCTATTATAATCTTTTTTCTCTGCATGCAGAAATACTTTATTTCAGGCGAAAATGAAGGAGCTGTAAAAGGATAAAATCAGAAAGTCTGACGTGTCAGAATTTCATCAACATCAACTCCCTCTTCTACAAACAGCTTCAAAGATCCGCATTTGCTGAAGTTTTCATACATGGATTTGTCAAAATCATTATCCATTGTAAAATGGCCTTTATCGAAATTTACAGACCTTGCTGCGGCCTCCATAGAGGATTCATTTTCACTTTCGTTTTCAACAAGATAATTAATTCGGCCTTTTGTTTCCATATAACGTCTTGAGATATCGTTCAAAACCTGAAAAACATACTGCTGTCTGTAAGATGATTTATCACTTTCTGTTATCAAAAGAGTAGCCTTTTGCATTTCAACAATTGACTCTTTATAAAATTTGAGTTCTCTAAGCAACAATGCCAGATTATAATGAGCATCATAATTAAGAGGTGCAACTTCAATTGCCCTGCAATAGGCAAGTCCGGCACTTCTCAAATCACCGTAAAGCTGAAAAGCCAGACCTAAATTGTAATAAGCATCATAATTATCCTTTAATATTTTTATTGCTTCTTTATAATAAGTGATTGATTTTTTCAGGTTTAATTCTTCCTGATACCCTCTTGCGTTTTCCTCGTAAATTGATTTCTGCCTGTAAGCGACGCCCATATTATAATACGCAAGACCAATATTAGTTTTATAACTCTTTAAATTATTAAAGACATAAGGAATATAAACAAGTTTCCTCCTGATACCGAGGATAGTATTATACTGATCAATTGCTCCGTCAAAATCGCCAAGACGCTCAGCCGATATAATACCGTAATTCATTCTTGCAATAACGTAATTCGGGTTGTATTTAATCGCATTTTCATAAGCATCTGCTGCAGAATAGTAATCTTCATACAAGACATAAATATTGCCTAAGTTAAACCATGCACTGTAATGACCGGGGTATAATTCAAGCCCTTTAAGATAATATCCGATTGCATCCTGAATTTCTAGCTTCCTAAGAGCTTTATCGCCCTGCCATACAAGATACATGCCGCGTACTTTATTAATTTGCGTTACATACCAGTTCGGAAAAAGATAAACAGTTACGACAAAAGCTATAAAAAAAAGTATTGAAAATATTTTTGAGAATTTACGCCTGTTCACTACAACCTCACACACTATATGATAATGCTTTTGAAATTATTTCGCAAGTATATTAATTTTTTATTTCAAAACCTATGAATACAGCTTCAAGTTACGTTCCACTGTTTTCTCTATTATTGACTTGATGCTGTCATATTCTGTCTGAAGAGC
>CALUTA010000016.1 GCA_944323585.1 Candidatus Gastranaerophilales bacterium | reverse complement strand
ATAATCAACTAAAAAGATGGTTTTATAACATATAAGACAGCTTATAATAATTAAATGCAAAGAGGTTTATTTATAACTTTTGAAGGTGCTGACGGGTGCGGAAAGACAACCCAGATAAAACTTTTAAAAGAATATCTTGAAAAATCCGGTTATGATGTTGTTTTGACCAGAGAACCCGGCGCTAAAGGTTTGGGTGAAAAAATCAGAGAAATTCTTTTGAATTATGACGGTATTGTGTCCGACAGATGCGAATCTTTTTTGTTTCTGGCGGACAGGGCACAGAATATTGATATTATTGTAAACCCTGCGGTTCGGGAAGGAAAAATTGTTTTATGCGACAGGCATATCGATTCTACGGTTGCTTATCAAGGTTATGGCAGGGGGCTTGATCTGGAGAGAATTAATAAACTCAATCAGCTTGCAACCGATGGCAGAATGCCTGATTTGACTGTTGTTTTTGATATTGATGTCGAAACTTCTATGAAAAGGGTCGGCAAAGAAAAAGACCGCATGGAAAGTGCCGGTATTGAATTTCACAATAGAGTGCGAAAAGGATATCTTGAGATTGCAAAAAATGATCCGGAGCGGGTAAAAGTTGTTGACGGTGCAATGTCTGTTGATGAAGTTTTTGAAAAGGTTAAAGAAATAATTAATAAAACTTTACAAAAATAGCAAAAATTATAATTCATTGTTTTAAGATAACCAAAGCAATAATTGTGAGGTTAGTTTTTATGAATTATGACGCAGCAATGAATCCGATACCGGCGCAAAGGCCATCAGAAAAATCAAGGCGCATAGGCGCAACACTGATGGGAGGAATGCTTGGCATGACATGTTATTACCTTCCGGTAAGTAAGGATACATTTGTAAACTCGGCATTTAGTGTTGTAAGAAAGAATGCGGAAAAAGATATTAAAACACTGACTCTTGCGGCTGAGGAAATTTCTAAAAACAGACTTTCCGAGGAAAATAGAATTATTTTAAAAGAAATGGGAGTTGACGAGACTCAGGCTGCAATCAGCGCAAAATGCAAAGAATTAAAAGAAAGCATAACCGATCCTGACACTGTAAAAAATCTGAAAAAATCTTTTGCGGAAAACTTCAAAAAGTATAAAAAAGACGCAAGCCTGATGGATGCTGTCACGTCCAAAGCAATGAGCAATATAAAATGGAACGGATTCAAATGGGGTATGGGAATCGGAGCCGTTTTAGGTGCAGCCTTAAGCCTCATTACCGCAAAAGAACAATAAGAATTTAGATGTTGATTTCTGTCTGCTGACCGATTTCAAATAGATTTTTCGGGTTGTTTATTACATCTATTACTCTGAAATCTTTGAATGAGGAAATTTGTTTTATGTTTTCGGGGTGTTTGTGGTTTTCTCTGGCAAGAATAGCGCCGACAATGGCTTCCAATTGAGCAACCGGCATCATATTAACCGGAATATCCTCAAATCCCCACTCGTACTTCAGCGCCTGCTGAAGAAATTTGCAATCGGCAGGGGAGCGCTCCTTGTAGCAGGAATTTAAGTGCAGGCTCTGGCGCGTAAGATAGAGTTCAAAACGGTTTATGACAGCACCTTTTTCTGTTAAAGATTTAAAATATTCAGATCCTCTTGTTGTGTATCTTTGTGTCCAGTTGTCACGGTTTGGCATATGAGTGTTTGAGGATACAAGCTGATAAGGTTTTGATAATATCCGCCACTTTCCGTTTAGCATTGTTTTATCCCAGGCAAGCGATACACAAATTTCGCTGTCTGCCGTAGATGAAAAGTTATCAAAAAAATACATAATGTCGTTCATTTTAAAAAGTTTATCGACAAAAATTATGTTGTTAAAATCGTCTATTATCGCAACTCCCGTATCGACGCTTGAAGTTGCCGCAAGTGAAAGACCTATGTAATATTTCATGATTTCTCCTTTACTTATTTGGAGGAATTTAATTTGTGCAGAGTTTGAGCGAAACAACTCCTGCGATTATGACGATTATCGAAATGATTTTCGGATATGAAAAATGTTCGCCGAAAAAGTATATTCCGATAAAAGTTATCAATACAATTCCTATTGCGCTCCAGATTGCATAAGCAACACTGACATCAACGGTTTTGAGAGTGAAAGCAAGGAAGGTAAAACTGGCTGCATAGCCCGCAAACATAAGTATTGACGGAACTAAATTGGTAAATCCGTTTGACAGTTTCATCATGGAAGTTCCGAAAACTTCAAATAAAATTGCTAAAACAAGATAAATCCAGCCCATTTTTCTCCTATGCCATAAGCTGTGTAATAATCAGCGGTTCATCCTCTGTTACAAGAACAGTGTGTTCAAAATGCGCTGACGGCTTTTTGTCCACAGTCGAAACAGTCCACTCATCATCAGCCACAACAACATCATCTCCGCCGAGGTTAAGCATCGGCTCAATTGCAATCGCATAGCCATGTTTAAGCGGTGTATGGTTGCCTACGCTGTAGTTGAACAAAAAAGGTTCTTCGTGCATTTCATGTCCTACTCCGTGCCCGCCGTATTGACGGACAATTCCGAGCTTTTCACGATTTGCAACTCTTTCTATGGCTTTTGAAACATCATCAAGAACGTTGCCTTCACGCATTTGTTTAATCCCTTCAAAAAGGGCTTCTTCTGTTGTGTTTAAAAGTCTTTGGATTTCCGGAGTTATTTTTCCGACAGGATAAGTCCAGGCTCCGTCGCCGACCATTCCGCCGTAAGTTGCGCCTACATCAATTGAGATAATATCGCCTTCTTTTACCTTAACGTCTTCGTGCGGAATTCCGTGTACAACCTGTTCGTTAATGGAGGCACAGATTGATGCCGGAAAACCTGCATAACCTAAGAATGTCGGAATTGCTCTGTTTTCTTTAATTATCCTGTATGCAATGTCGTCCAGTTCTTTTGTGCTTATGCCGGGTTCAATAACTTCTCTCATCTTTTGATGAACAAGAGCCACAATGTGGCCGGCATGGCGCATACGTTTAATTTCATCTCTTGATTTTTTGTGTATCATAATATCGTTTACAAAATACTTTGCTGGGCGCTTTTATACTGCTTTAAAAACAAATGCACATATGTTTTGTTTTACTTTTGATTTTTCTCCGGCATTTGTTTAACCCTGCTGTTTTTGTACCTTTCTTTATGTTTTTACTTAATTACATCCAGCAGACGTTCCCAGACTTCGTCTATAGTTCCGTTTGCATCTATAGTTCTTAAAACACCTTTGTTTTTGTAGTAATCAATTAAAGGTGCGGTTTCATGGAAGTAGGTATCAAAACGTGCCTGTGCAACTTCTCTTGTGTCGTCTTTGCGCTGAACAAGTTCTGCACCGTCTTTGTCACAGTGTCCTTCTGTTTTTGGAGGTTTGAATTCAAGGTTGTAAATTTCTCCGCAAACAGGGCAGGAACGTCTGTTTACAATTCTTTCCACAAGAATATTTGTATCAATGTCAAAATAAATTGCCCTGAAATCAACATCATTATTATCGGAGTTAATTTCCTGATTAATTATTTCAAGTTTTTCAGCCTGTTCAAGACTTCTCGGGTATCCGTCAAGGATGTAACCGTTTTTGCAGTCATCTTTTGAAAGTCTGTTTTTGATAATCTTTGCAACCAGATCTGCCGGTACAAGCTGGCCTTTATCAATGAATTTTTTTGCTTCAACGCCGGCATCTGTACCTTCCTGAATTTCGTGTCTTAAAAGAGATCCGGTATCAACGTGCGGAAATTTTAAATATTCGGCAAGTTTGTTAGTCTGAGTTCCTTTTCCGCAGGCCGGAGGTCCTAAAAATATAAGTTCTTTTTTTGTCATTATCAATCTCTCTTTCGTATTATTATACAATAATTTTACATCAAGAATGGTTTGATTTCAAGAAATAATCTTTATATTGAGCTTTTTTGCTATTTGCGCTAAATCATTAAAAATAAAAAGAGCCTTTTTAAAGGCCCTTTATTTATTATGTATCAATGTTTGTTGCATAAACGGCATTGGCTTCAATGAAGTTGCGTCTGGGGTCAACCTTGTCGCCCATCAGGATATCGAACAACTGGTCGCACATCATAGCATCTTCAATATTTACTTTAAGAAGTGTACGAGTTGCAGGATCCATAGTTGTTTCCCAGAGCTGTTGCGGCATCATTTCGCCTAACCCTTTGAACCGCTGGATTGTCAAGCCTTTTTGGCCCCTGTCGTCTATGATTTTTTGAAGTTTTTCAAATGATGTAATATCATATTGTTCGGTGTCTGTTTCAAGAATAAGTTTGCCTTCTTCTTCAATCAGGTAGTCACGTATGAGCGGATATGATGTTCTTAAACGTTTGAATTCGCTGCTCTTTACAATATTTTGGGTGATAATTACATGTTCTTCTGCGTTCAGGTTGAGTTGAAGCGCATATTTTGCGTTTTCAGGATTGTACTTAACCGAAACTTTGTAATTTTCAGCTTCCGCAATGTTGTAGTTTTTAGCGTGATCCTGAAGATAATGGTTCAGATATTCGCAAATTTCGTTCATCTTGTCCTGAGAGTCGAAATCTTCCGGCTGAATATTTGATCTTACAAGCCCTCTTAAGACAACCGCAGGGAACATGTTCAAAATCGGGTTGTTGTATGAATTGTAGAAGGTTGACATGTTTTTGATAAGTTCCAGCAATTCGTCGCCTGTTTTGACTTTTGATTTTGTTTGGTCTGAAAGGCTGAGGTTCTTGATGCCTCTTTCCTTGAGCATTTTATCAAGTGCATGCTCATTGAACAGATATTCAGACGTTTTACCGGTTGTAATCTTATAAAGCGGAGGCTGCGCTATGTAGACATAACCGTTTTCGATAAGCGGTTTTGCATAACGGAAGAAGAATGTCAAAAGAAGCGTTCTGATGTGTGCACCGTCAACATCAGCATCTGTCATGATGATAATTTTGTGATAACGCAGTTTTTCAAGATCTACTTCTTCTTCGTTTTTACTTATGTTAATCCCGAAAGCCTGAACCATTGATTGGATTTCATTGTTGCCGTAAATTTTGTCTAAGCGGGCTTTTTCAACGTTCAGAATTTTACCTCTCAACGGTAAAATTGCCTGAAACATTCTGTTTCTGCCCTGTTTTGCGGATCCGCCTGCTGAATCACCCTCAACGATGTAGATTTCGCATTTTTCAGGTTCTCTGTTGGAGCAGTCTGCAAGTTTTCCGGGAAGTGTTGAATTTTCAAGAACAGTTTTTCTTCTTGTGAGTTCTCTTGCTTTTCTTGCGGCTTCACGGGCACGCTGAGCTTGAAGTGTTTTTTCCAAAATCATTTTTGCGATTTTCGGGTTAAATTCAAGCCATTCCTGAAGTTTATCTCTAACGGCATCCTGAACGGCCCCCATTGCTTCCTGTGAGCCTAATTTTTCTTTTGTCTGTCCTTCAAATTCGGGATTCGGCAATTTTACTGAAACGATTGCTGTCAATCCTTCTCTGACGTCTTCTCCGGAGAGATTTTGGTCAGAATCTTTCAGGATGTTATTTTTTCTTGCGTAATCATTCAAAACACGCGTAATTGAGTTTCTGAACCCTGTCAGGTGAGTTCCGCCTGAATGTGTGTTGATGTTGTTTGCAAAAGATAAAACGCTTTCGTTGTAGGCATCTGTGTATTGCATAGCCACTTCAACCTGCATATTGTCAACAACTTTGTCTATGTAAATCGGTTTGTCATGAAGAACGGTCTTGTTTTTGTTCAAAAATTCAACGTAACTTCCGATACCGCCGACGTAGTGGAATGTTTCGGTTTCATCAGTATGGGCATTTGTAAAAATAATTTTTAAACCTTTGTTCAAAAACGCCATTTCACGAAGTCTTGTTGCGATAACATCACAGTCGATTTCTGTTGTTTCCGTAAAAATTTCAGGATCAGGCCAGAAAGTTGTTTTTGTACCTGTTTTGTCTGTCGGTTCACCTTTTTCTACAGGTGTAAGAGGTTCGCCTCTCATATATTCCTGCCGCCACACAAATCCCTGACGTGAAACTTCAACTTTGTATTTTTCGGAAAGTGCGTTTACAACGGATGCACCAACACCGTGAAGACCGCCTGAAACTTTGTAGCCGCCATCCCCGAATTTACCGCCTGCGTGAAGAACGGTGTGAACGATTTCAAGTGCGGATTTGCCTGTTTCGGGTTTGATGTCAACCGGAATCCCGCGGCCGTTATCTTCAACAGTTACACTGTTGTCTTTGTTTACCGTAACGTGGATATCTGTACAGAATCCGGCAAGAGATTCATCAATTGAGTTGTCGACGATTTCATATATGCAGTGGTGAAGACCTCTTTGAGAAGTTGAACCGATATACATACCGGGGCGCATTCTGACAGCTTCCAAGCCTTCCAAAACCCTGATGTTGCTTGCGTCATAACTTGCGCTGGTTTTGGTTTCGATAGCTTCATCATTATCCGGAAGATCAACAACTTCCACTTTTTCAGGCTGTGCAGCTGCGGAAGTCTGCTCTGTTACTTCTTGAATTCCATCTGACATATATAATTTCTCCCCTTAATTAGTCTAATATCCTTGATAATATTGTAACATAAACATTTGGAAATGACAAAATTATTTATCTTTTGTTACGTCTTGTGTGTGCGAAATTTTAAAATATAGCTTTATATGGTTAAGCCGGATGTTGGTTAATTTCTTATAGCGAATAAGTTTAAATTGTATTTGTTTAAGGTGCCCCCAGAGGCAAAATACAGGGAGAATTTTATGGCTAAAAATTTGTTGAAAACTTTGAAAAAAATTATTGAAGACAACGGCACTGATAAAATTACGATTTTCACCGGACACTTGAAAATTGACGGGAGAGTGTTTATTCCGGAAGGACGGTGCGAAGAGTGTCATGATGACTTTATTGCGTTAGAAAATGCGCTTATCTGCCGTTTGGAAGATTACTGCACATGTGACGAAAATAATTGTGAATGTAATGATTACGTGTGTTTCAGATATGACTGGCTGAGTGTTAATATTGACGATATTACGGCATTCAGCATTATTGAATAGTTTTGAGAGTGTCCCTGTCTTATTTTAAGGCGGGGACATTCTTTAGTGCATGTAATGTTTTAATATCCAAAACAGAACAATCAGAAAAATTATAACTTCATACCCTGTAGCGAATGGTTCGTTGTATTTTTCGGGATGAAGATTAAAATTCAGATGTTTATCCAGTTCTTTGAGATATTTGTTCAGAATTTTTCTTCTTGTTGTCGGAATTTGTAACTCTTTGCCGTTTTTGAATTTCAGAACAATCTTGTCGTAGTTAAGCCGGGAGCATGCTCCGCCTGCGTACAATCTCGTTTCTAAACTTACTTTTGAAGTGTCTTTTTTAACCTCAACACCAGCAATGTCTGAATATTTAAACTCCTGTCCGCAGAATGTAAGTGAAGATTCGCCGAATACCATATCATCTTTAAGATATCCATGCATTTCTCCATATTTTTTAAATGTTCTGTGGATAAGAAAAGCCCCTATTACGATTACGACAATTCCTGCAATAATCTGATAAGAAGAGAGCATTAATCTTTTCCTGTAATTTGAGAAAGAGCATTCACAACATCAACATCCCATTTTGAACCTGCTTCTTCTTTCATAATAGAAAGGGCTTTTTCTGCAGGCATGGCTTTCCTGTATGGTCTGTCAGATGTCATGGCTGAATACGCGTCAGCTACGGCAATAATTCTTGAACCGAACGGGATTGATTGGCCTTTCAAACCTTCGGGCTTTCCGGAGCCGTCAACACGCTCTGTCTGGTATGTTATGTATGGAACAACTTCAGAGAGGAAGTTAATGTTCATCAAAAGATTTACGCCGACATTTGCGTGGTTTTGGATTTTTTTGAAGTCTTCATCCGAAAGCTTGCCATTGGTTGCAAAAATGCTTTCAGGCAATGTGATTTTGCCGATATTCTGCAAAAGTCCTGCATAATAGATTAAGTCTGTAGTTTTTTCGTTTAAGCCGAGTTGTTTGCAGAGTTTTCTTGCAAGGTTTGCGGTGTTCTTTGAGTGAGAAACTTTGTAACCGCCTTTTGTGTCAACGGCATTGGCAAGATGTTCTACAAATATCTGCTGGTAGTCGCAGAGATCGCCGATTAGTGAAGTCAATTCAGCTCTCATATGCTGAAGATCAGTGGTTGCTGCATTTTCATCTTCAATAAGTCTGTTAGTTTCATCAATCTGGCTTTGAAGAGTGATTGAAGTTGCAAAAAGATTCGCAATACTTTCAACAAGTTCAATGAATTCATCCTGCAGAGAATTTGTTTTTAATTCAATGACACCAATATTTTGTGATGTGCTGTGAATTGATATTCCGATAGAATTTTCATCTTTCGCAGTGTCTTTTGCCATATATGTTTTTGCAACAATATTTTCGCTGTCGACGTTGTACCCGGGCATTTGAAGTTCGGCTGAGGATCCTGCAAGCACAAGCTGCATGTCGCTTCCTTCAAGTCCCTTTGCAAATTCTTTTGCAAGATAAATGTTGCATACAGAGGTGTCTACCATCATTGCAATTGATTTGGCAATTGAAGTTATTATTGTAAAATCCTTTTCCGTCTCAAAATTCAATACGCAGAGAGTATTTTTTAGAGAATATATTGAAATCAATTCTGAAAGCTGGTTTTTTAAGCCTGCTTTTTTATCTTTTGAATGTTCGCTGATTTTCTGCGCAAGATCTTTTGATATCAAATGTTCAGACAAAAAGTCGCCAAGATTCAGCGCAAAAATTTCTTCCATGGGGTCATTGTCAATCAGGAATTCTGACTGACTGAAAAGTGAAACACCTTTTTTATTTTCGTCTTTTTTCATTAAGCTCATGCCTTCTACTAACTACCTTTTGTATAATAGACGGCAAAAATTTGAAAAACTTTAATAAATTTTACAAAAGTTCATACTTTAGTATGGGAAAAATCCAACTTAAGCTTAAAAAAATATTAAAAATGAATATAAAGTTGCATTTGTAACGAAATGTAAATATAGATTTAAAAATGCTGAAACCCTGTTATACTCTTCTATATGATATGATGTGAGGGGGCCTGTCAATTTTGGGAAATAAAAAAACTTAATAGAAATATAAGAGATTTCGAAAACTCGAGGTGAAGTATATTAAGTTAAAAAAGGAGTATAACTATGACACCAGGACCCATCGATTTTAATCCGGCAGGAAAAGCAGCAATGAAAGTAGGCCTTGCGGGCGGAGCCAAAATTTCTCAGTATCAAAAAGCCCAGAATAGCCCGAGTATTTTTACCGGAGCACCCAGAAATGCAGTTGCTTCAGATAACGGCTCTTATGGTGCTAATGTTGAGGATCCTAATGATCCTGTCACCCAGTTTAAAAAACTGGATAGAGATGGAGACTTAAAAGTATCAGCACAGGAATATACTGACAATATTGTTGAGGATTATGTCAGCAACGGTCATCAGCTGCCATCTGAATACAACAATATTGCAGAGTTTATTGATGCTAAATATGCGGAATTTAAGAAATTTGCAGGTAAGGATGTTTCAATGAATATTGATGAATTCAGAAGCATGTTAGAAGCACGTCTGAGCACAATTGACAGCAAGAAAGAGGCTTCAAAATCAGATAATGTTGAAAATGCAAACCCCGATACAGCCGAGTACAGCGGAGATACTACAGTAAAATATAGCGGAATAGTTGAATACAGCGGTGAGATTCCATATTCAGAATAAAGTTTAGCGGCGGCGATAAAATCGCCGCCTGAATTTATTTTTAAATAAGCTTGCAGGTTGGGCTTACAGCCCAACAGAAGTATAATGTCGGATTAGTAAATCCGACCTACATCGGTTGTTAGACAAAGTTTCTCATTACTTTTCTGAACATCAAGAGATAATTACGTTATTATTTATACCCGGGATTAATACCCTATAGCCCAGCTGAATGCGGCTGTTGTGTCCTGTTTTTTATCTGTTGCGGCAACAGGAGCTACGGCAGGAACTTCTATAACCTTTGCAGCCTTTTGCAGAAGATTGTTTTCTATCATCTTGTCGTCAACATTGTTGAATGATTTCAATCTGTCAAGCTGGTTTTGAAGTTCTGCGTTTTCCTCATTCAGAGTTGTAATCTGACGGCTGAGTTTGTTCAGTGTAACTTCGTTTGTCATGGCAAAATAGTAGCTGACAAATGCGACAATTACGCAAATTGCCAGAAGACCGCTTAAAGTTTTGTTTACTCGTCTGATTGCCATTTCTTTTACCAGATTTTCTTTGTCGTAATAGAATGGACCTTCTATTACCGATGCCTGAGATATCGGGTTTTGTGTATAATCCGTTTCCGTATAAGAATAATATTCCTGTCTTACTCTAGCTGTATTCAACTTTTCCCTGTCCCCAACTGCCTTTTTTAAAATGCTAAAATCTTTTTCGTTTAAACTTAATTAATACATCTTGCGATTCTTAATTTTGCACTTCTTGAAGGCGGATTAACTTTAATCTCCTCATCACTTGCAACAATCGGTTTTTTATTTACCAGCTCCAGCTTTGGCGGAGGACACTTGCAAATCATCTGATTAGGTTCGCAGTGGCATTTTTGCGAGTGATATTTGAATAAGTTTTTGACCAGCCGGTCTTCCAGCGAGTGAAAACTTATTACACTTATTATAGCACCAATGTCCAATAAATCCAACACATCATTCAGAGTATTTTTTACATTTGTTAACTCATGGTTAACTTCGATTCTGATAGCCTGAAATACACGTGTAGCCGGATGTATGGAGGTTTTAATGTGAGGTGTGCATTTTACGATTAAATCCGCCAATTCGGTTGTTGTTTCAAGTTTCTTCGACTTTCTGACCTCGACGATTTTTTTTGCAATACGTTTAGAAAATCTTTCTTCTCCGTATTCCGAAAAAATATGCACTAGATCCGCCTCAGAATATGTATTTACAACATCATACGCTGAAAAATCCGAATCCTGATTAAATCTCATATCGAGAGGTGCTTCTTTGGAAAACGAAAAACCTCTTTCCGCTTTGTTGAATTGATGGTAGCTTGCGCCCAGATCAAACAGAACACCGCCGGTAATTTTCGGAATGTTAAGAGAGGCCAGTGTCTGCTTGATATTGGTATAGGAAGTCTTGACGATTGTAAGGTTGTTTTTGTATGCCTTAAGCCTTTCGGAGGCTGCGTCAATAGCATCCTGATCAATATCAAATGCAACCAGTCTGCCATCAGGTTGAATCCTTTGTAATATCAGTTCGCTGTGTCCGCCTCCGCCAAGTGTGCAGTCAACATAAATTAAACCGTTTCTGCATTCCAATGCGTCAACCGCTTCCTGCTTCATTACCGTATAATGTTTAAATTCCATACGGTAATTTTAGCATGCGCAAATTAATAAATAAACCCGTCAAGTCCGTATAAATCGATTACTTCTAAAAATTTGTCGTTGGTGTAGTATAAAACATTACTGTCATCATCAGGATCAATTACTTTGATGATGTCTTGTTTTGAATCTGCATAATTTTTTAACATTGAATCTGCAAGCATGAGGAATGTAAGATTGTTTTGAATGTCCTCTGCTGTGAAAAATTCCAGAACCATTGCTTCATTTTCTCTTTCTGATACTCTCTTTGCCAATGCCATTTTTTACTCCTCTTTTGTACGGATTTTCTCTCTTTTACATACTCTCAAATACTCTCAAAATCCGAAATCTGCAACCATTATATTTTTCTATATACGGAAACTTCGTAAAAAAGTTTAATTTTTTTACGAAGTTTCTTTACAAATATTTACAGATTTACGGCATTGTCAGAGCCGCCGTTTTATGACTGAAGCGGCTGTTTCATTGCGGCTTTAATTCTGTGGAAAGTTTTATCTTTGCCGATTATTGCAAGAATTGCTGTCATATCGGCTCCGCAAAGTCTGCCGGTTACAGCTGCTCTGATTGCCCACATTGTTACTTTCGGCTTGATACCTTTTTCTTTGTAGTAAGCTCTGAAGGCTTCAAGTTTTTCGTGAAGATTTTCTTCAGTCCAATCCCACTCAGGTGCTTGTTCCATAAAGGTTTTGAGAACATCCTGTGCTGTTTCGGTGTCGAGAGTTTCTTTTGCTCTGTCGTCGATTTCAACATCCTGACCGAAGAAATACGGAACGGCGTCAGTAATATCAGAAAGTAATGTCAAAGGTTCATAAGTAATTTCAACCATTCTGGTGTACTGTGCATCTGTAAGTTCCGTAAGATCATATTTTGTAAGATAGGGTTTTAGTCTTTCCTTAAGTTCCGGAATTGAAAGCATTTTGATATAATGGCTGTTCATCCAGTTGAGTTTGTCGTATTCAAATATTGAATTTGATGAAGAAACTTCGTTAATTCTGAAGTCTTGAGCAATTTCATCAACGGTTTTAATTTCTTGACCGTCAGATGGTGACCAGCCGAGAAGTGCTACAAAGTTGATAAGAGCATCAGTTAGGTAGCCTTTTTCGACAAATTCGGAAACAGCTGTTGCGCCGTGTCTTTTTGAAAGTTTGCTTCTGTCCGGAGCAAGAATCATGCCAAGGTGCCCGAATTTCGGGACTTCGGCTCCGAGGGCTTCAAAGATAAGAATTTGTTTGAAAGTATTAGAAATATGGTCTTCGCCTCTTATAACGTGCGAAATTTTCATAAGCATATCATCAATTACAACTGCGAAGTTGTAAGTCGGAGCTCCGTTTGATTTCAGTATTACGAAATCTCCGAGTAGGTCTGTGTCAACGTGGAGTTTTCCTTTGACCATATCGTCAAATTCCAGAATTGAAGACTCGTGGAAAGCTTTCTGTGCTTTTGCAATGTTAAATCTGATGGCAGGTTTTCTGCCTTCGGCACGGAGTTTAGCTTTTTCTTCTTCGGTCAGATTTAAGCATTTTTTTGTATAAACGTAAGGTTTTTTATTTTCGGCAGCTTCTTTTTTCTCTGCTTCAAGTTCTTCCGGAGTGCAGAAGCATTCGTAGGCAAAACCTTTGTCAATTAATTCCTGAACGTATTTCGGGTAGATATCAAATCTTTCTGATTGTGTGTAAGGGCCGTAAGGTCCGCCGATATCCGGGCCTTCATCCCAGTTTAAGCCGAGAGCCTTAAGGCTGTCAAAAATGTTTTGGATATAAGCCTGGCTTGTGCGCTCAGCGTCTGTGTCTTCTATTCTTAAAACAAATTTACCGTTATTTTTTTTAGCAAAAAGATAGTTGAACAAAGCCGTTCTGGCTGTTCCTATGTGTAAATTCCCGCTCGGGGAAGGTGCAATTCTGACTCTAACTTCTGACATTTTTAAATCCTTCTTTCTTGTGTTTTTAAATCAGCATTTAAAAAATATCATGAGCAAAAATTATTTTCAATAATAGTGTGGTGTCCTTTATAATCTTAAGATATTTGGAGCAGGTTTATGTTTGACGAATTTGCTAAATACCGCTAAAATAAGAGTATGAAAAGGGTTGTTATATTTTTATGTTTGGTGCTTTTATGCCAGGTGCCAGCAGTGCCGGCAGAATCTGAAAAATCAGCCGCATCTAATCAGGAAGAAGTTCAGCTTCCGAACATCTTTATCTGGGCAATTCCTGATGAAGAAGAACAGCCCGATGATAAAGATAAAAAATCAAAGAAAAAAGAAGAAAAACAACAAAAAGATAACATTGAAACTTCGGAAACTACAGGCAGTACAGAGGGCATCGAAGAGGAACCTGTTGTATTGAATGCAGCAACTCTCAAAGGTTATGCCGAGTATGTAGAGGGTGCTGATGATATTCTGTATATGGATTCTGCAGACCTTTTTAAGCTGAACATAAAAACTCCGCAAAAAATTTCATCTGCGGACATTGTCGGCAGTAAATCAGCAGTAAGTAATAAAAAAAACTATTATATTTCCAAGTTTAAAAGTGAAGAATATGCAATAAGCCCATGGAATCAAAATTATGCGGAAACTGACGGCAACTGGTCGTTCGGAACTTCCTTCGGAAGTGAGATTTCGACATCGCAGCTTGAGAATACAACGGGGCTTTTTACAAAGTATGAGAATAAATATTTTTCTCTAAGTTCAAATTACAAAAAGAATAATCCGACAACAACACAGATTCAGACAGACAACTTCAGCATAACTCCGGAATTAAAACTCAATAATTATTTTTCGGTACGTGATGTATTTTCAAAAGACATTACCAGAAACAGAAGATCCAGCGAGCTTATATTTTCAGTGAATCCGCTCGGTGCAAAGGATACTGACAGAATACGACTGGATGTCGGTGCCAAGCAGACTTATGATATTAATACAGGTAACACCTGGTCGCAGTTGAATTTTACAACGAATTTCAAATTGTAAATTTATTAAATAAGGGTTGTTATAAGGAATTATTTCGCTTATAATAAAATTAGTTCCGGCAAATTGTCGGAACTAAAGTGAGGTATGTGTGGCAGATTTTGAAAACAGATTCAGCAATGAAGCTTTTTCGCCGGAAATTCCGGCGGTTGAATCTTCGATGTCAGTAACGGAAGATGTTGTTGTTTCCAAACCTGCAAAGAGAAAGTCAAAGGTTAAAAAAGGTATTTATTATTCCTTTTTAACTTTAGTGATTTTGTTCTGCCTTGTTCAGGTTGGATTTGGCGCAATTTTAAATATATCTAAAACCATATCTTATAAAACAAAAATTAATACACTGGAAAAGGTTCGGGATGATGCGGAAGCTCGCAATAGAGATTTGAAAGACGATATAAAGCAATTTTCAACAGCAACTTCGCTGGAGGGAATTGCAAGAAATAACCTTAAAATGGCCGGAGAAGACGAGGTTCTTGTAATTATCAACGAGCCGAAAGATGCTGATAAAAATCAAAAGAAAAAATGATTAAGAATACTTTGTTAACAACATAGCAGGGGACGGAGAGTTATGCAGGAAAATGAAGTTTTAGATTATATAAAGCAGGCATTTGAACTGAAAAATCAGGGCTGTTACAAACAGGCTATTGAAATGCTTTACAAAACGCTTGAAACCGAAATTGATAACGCAGAAATTCTTTATCAGCTGGGTGAACTTTATTTTCAGCTTCACAACTATCCGAGAGCCGAAAAGTATATTGAAAAAGTCCTTCAAAAACTTCCTTCTCACATTGAGTCATACAAGCTTTTGAAAGAAATATACCTCAGGCAGAATGACCTCAAAAATGCAAGAACAGTTGCAGAAAAAATTTATACTCTTGATGGGGTGCCCAAAAACCTTGCAGAACTTATAAAAATTTTATCTTTGCTTGAAGAATATGAAGAAATAGAAAAATACATGGTTTCTAATCAACAAAGCAGTGATGTTCTGCTTGAATATGCTCAATCTTTGTATGCACGTGGAAATTCAGACAGGGCTTTAGAAATCTTAAATTCACTTGATTCTGATATAGACAGCGCACAGATTCTGAAAGGAAAAATTCTTTTTGAAAAAGGTGAATACGAGTCGTCACGTAAGATTTTCAAAGGTCTTGAAAGAGTCACTGAAAATGATGAAGTGCTGAATTTTTTAGGGCTTTTTGCGCTTGACGACGGTGATTATACAGGGGCAATAAAATATTTTTCAAAAGCTTCATCAATGAACAGAAACAAACCTGTATATTATTATAACCTCGGAAACGCTTACTATCTTAACGGCTGGATGGAAGAGGCGGAAGAAGCATTCAAAAAAGCAATCGGACTCAAGCCTGATAATGCTGATTATAGATACTCAATTGCTTATCTTTATTACAAACAAAAAGACTTTGAAAAAGCTAAAAATGAAGTCAAATATATTCTGGAGCTTAATCCTGAACATTTGCAGACAAAGGTTTTACAGGCTCTGTTGAAGTTTGAAGATAAGGATTTTCTGGGGGCACAAAAAATTCTTGAAGATAATCTTTCAAAAAATCCTGATGATTTTTTCACAAAATCAGCCCTTGCAAAGGTTTATAAAGAACTTCTTATTTTTGATAAAGCCGAAAGTTTGTTCAAAGATTTAATCTCAAAATTTCCGGAAGACCTTGCAAATCAGTGCGAATTTGCTGATTTATACATAAAAGAAAAAAAATACGATAATGCTATAGAGCTTGCAGAAAATATAATTCAGGAAAACGAAAATTTTTTAGAAGCTTATATTACAGGTGCAAAAGCCGCTTTGGGTAAAGGCGATCTTGAAAAAGCAAAAACAATGGCGCAAAATGCGATAGCACTTGATATAAATTGTTCTGACGGATATTATTATCTGGCACTTGTCCGCTCTGCAGGACACGATTTTGATGAGGCGGTAGAGTGCATGAAAAGAGCAATATTATATGATGTGGACAATCCTGTATATTACGCTGCAATGAGCCGCCTTTACAGCGAAAAAAGTGATTATGCATCAGCATTTGAATACATAAAAGAGGCTCAATCTCTTAATCAAAATAGCGAAGAATACAAAAATATTTACAAAGAACTTGCGGCAATAAATCGTAAATAAATATTACAAAAGTAAAAAATTGTCTAATAAAAATTTGTCCTTAAATAAATATTATATATACTATTAAGTATGTAGTAGTTCGGAGGAGATAGTGGATATTAAGAAGATAAAAAAAACAGCCGGAGCAATATTATTGGCAACCCTGATGGTTTCGTCGCTGCCCGCATATTCTTTTGGCAAGAAAGACGATATAATAATTCCGGAGAATTACCCTGAAAAATATGACGTTGAATATGTTAAACAAATAAAAAATCTATATAAAGATGTAAGCGACGATCATATTTTTTATGTGGCGCTTGATATGCTGAAAGACACAAACGGGGAATTTTCTCGCCGTGCAATTATGGGCAACAATCTTTCCAAAAAGCCCGTCAGAATAATGTTTAAGGATTTAAGTACAATAAGACCTGATTACGCGGATTATGATGCATTAGGGTGGAAAAAAGGCGGGCGGCTTTATATATTTATAAACCCCAAGCACAAAGAAGCACCTCCCGGGGCAATTGCGGCATTGCTTTCGCATGAAGCGCTTCATCAGGATGAGTATAATTCAATAGCAGAGGAAACTTATGCCTGGACAATGGAAGCATCTGTGTGGAGTGAAATCGTGGAACTTTACCCCGAGAGTGACGAGAATTTGAGTCCTCTTGTTACAAGAGAAAACACCCTGAAAAAACTCTTTGAAAAAGGCAACTACTCAAGCAAATATATTAGAAAAACAGTTCAATCAAACGAAGGCTATAAGGGGCTTCCGGCAACATCCCCGGGTTTTGAGGATTTGTAAGAGTGTTGTTGTATTAAAAATATCAGCCATTTGAAGCATCATTTTGTTATTATACGAATTTTAAATCTTTGTATTCCTTGACTAATCATAAAGTATATTGATTAAAAAAAGGCCTTGATGTTAAATATTCGTATGAAGAAAATACAGGTCATATGTTTTATACTAACAATAGTGCTTCTGGCAGCCCTCAACAAGTTTGTTATGAACGTGAATACAAACATGTATTCTATGAATACAAGCGAACTTGTTAACCACGAACACGTTTCAAGCCAGAAACTTTTTGACAATGTCTGGCAGACAGTCAAAAACAACTACTATGACCCGACAATGAACCACCAGTCCTGGTCAAGGTGGAAAGAACATTATCACGGAAAAATTAAAACAGATGAAGATGC
>CALUTA010000015.1 GCA_944323585.1 Candidatus Gastranaerophilales bacterium | reverse complement strand
GATCTTGATAAAATTACAAACAACATTAATGAGCTTTTAGAAAATCTTAAAGGTACAAGTGAAGCTTTGACTCAGCTTATGGATGCTTTGACGGCAACAGTAAATGAAAACAGACCCTCCATTAAAATTATGACAGGCAACCTTGCAAGAATGTCAGACAGCCTGCGTGTTTTTGCATTCAAACTTAACAGTGCAATAAACCAGCAGCAGCTTCAAAATACTTTCACCAATTTTGACAAAACCTCATCAAATGCAGTTATCACAACCGACAATCTTGACGGAATAACTAAAAACATCAATATTTTTACAAATGATCTCAATAAAAATTCGCCGGACATAGCAAAGACAATTTCTAATGCACAGGTCATCACCTGCAACATTGCAGAAATTACTTCAGGCTTAAGAACAACGTTATCTCAGAATTTCGGAGGCTTAAGGCTGATATTCGGCAAACCTGTCAAAAACAAATGCTACAAAAACTGCAGCCCTAAGGTTCCGAACCGGTAATTATTCCAGCCCCTCAGCCTTCTTATAGCATGCACGGGCCTCTTTAATACGCTTAAGAGAAGTCAGAATATCGCCTTTAAGATTGTAATTGTAAGAATCTTTGCACAGAATAAGGCTTCTGTTTATGTTCTCAAGAGCTTCTTCGTAATCATTCATCCTGTAATAAAGGTTTGCTATTCGATAATACCAGCGGTCATCCTGTTTATATTCAAGACTCCGCTGATAGGCTTTTATAGCTTCTTCGTAGCAGTATGACTCCTCCAGACATATCCCTTTATAGCCTAAGGCTTCCGGATCCTGATTTGACATTATCCGTTTGTTAAAATACTTAAGCGCATTATCATAATCCTTCATTCTATAATACACAACTCCAATATCAAAATCACCCCATAAGCTGTAATTAATTTTATAGTTTTCTTTTACCGTTTTCATAAGCTCAATAGCTTTATCATATTCTTCAAGCTCCACATAAGACCTTATTTTATATATGAAAGCTCCTTCAAATTTTTCTTTTATCAGAATTTTGTTTGCTATATCAATACATTTTTTGTATTCTTTGCGGTCAAAATAGAAATTCAGCAGGGAGTAGTAACAATTTTCTATATGTTTTTTATTTTTACCTTTTGATGCTGCGTTAAAAATCATATCAACAGCTTCTTTTTCACTGTCTGAATTCAGCAGCATTGTTGCTCTTGCAACAATAAAATTTTCACGAAAGCACAACTCTAATGCCCCGTTCCAAAGGATTGCAAACAGCAGACACCCCATCGACGAAATCGGAATGTATAGTCTTTCATTTATTATTTTTTTAAACAGCAGCGGCAAATCTTTAACTGCCGCACCGATATTAAAAAAAGAAACATTTAATAATGCCCGCCAGTAAACATAACCCGCATCGTCACTCTGACATTCAAAAAATCTTTTATAATAAACAACTGCTTCTTTATAATTATCTCTTTCGTACACTGCAAGATACGCCAGAGCCTGATAATCATAGCGGCTGCCTATTTTAAGCGCCTTTAAAAAGTATTTTTTGCCTGCATCAAAATCTTTTAAATTCCCTAATGTGATATATGCAAGAGCATTATTTTTGTTCATTCGTAAAGCTTTAAGTACATATTTACGGGCTTTTTTGTAAAATCCGTACCATTGACAAATTTCCGCAAGATTATTATATGTCATAGAGGTAGCCTTGCCTGATTTAATAACACGCTGCAGCTTAAACCACATCCATAATCCGTTTAAAGGAGAGATATAATAATCTATTTCCTGATTTTCAACAATAAAATTCTCTGTCATTCTAACCTTCCTATTCCCGTTTACGGATTAGGAATGATAAAACTTTAAGATTTTTTACATTTATTAATAAACATTATTCTGAATTTTACCTTCTTCAAACGCTGAAATATTTTCAATTGCCGTATTCAAAATTCTGTTGATTGCCTCGTGTGTATCGTAAGCAATATGAGGGGTTATTATTACATTATCCAGTTTTAAAAGACTGTTGTTCAAAACTGTTTTCTGCAAAGACTGCGTTGTCATTCTGCCGATATCAACCAGAAAATCCGGATCTGTCAGAGTTTCCTCGCTTTCTAAAACATCCAGCCCTGCACCTGCAATTTTTTTATCGGCAAGAGCATTGTAAAGTGCCTGTGTATCAATCAATTCGCCTCTTGCTGTGTTTATGATAAAAGCAGAAGGCTTCATCATTTCAAAAATATCTTTGTTGAACAAATGATAGTTATCTTTTGTCAGAGGTGAGTGAAGCGAAATAAAATCAGAACATCTTACAAGCGTTTCAAAGTCCGTGTATTCAACGCAGAATTTTTCTTTCAAATCCGCTCTTTCCTTAATATCAAACCCGAGAATTTTCAGCCCGACACCATGCGAAATCCTTGCCATTTCCGCCCCTATTGCGCCGAGGCCTACAATTCCTATTGTTTTGCCAAATAATTCAACACCTGTAGTTTTAAGCGGATTTATAAGCGCCTTTTTTAAATCATCAAATGAAAATGTCACTTTTCTTGTCACATCCAAAAGCAGCGCAAAAGCAAATTCTGCAACCGTCATATTCCCGTAATTCGGAGTATTTTCAACATAAATTCCTTTTTCTTTACAATAATCAATATCAATATGATTAAACCCTACAGATCTCAATGCAATCAACTTTAAATTCCTGAACTTTTCCAGAATAGATTTTGTAACCCTTGAAGTCGTAAAACAAGAAATAATCTCCGCCTGCTTTTGAGGTTCTGTCAAATCGTACAAATCATTCAAAGATTCTTTTACAATTTCAAACTCAAATTTACCGTGACAGGCTGAAGTTAAAAATTCAACCTCATAATCCTGAACATCAAAAAATATTATTTTTTTCATAAAAAAATCCCCGTTATTAATTCACTAATTGATGATAAACAACGGGAATTTTTTATACATCCGACTTTTGTCAGTACGGTTTATTAATGTAAAAATCTCAGCCAGATATAAATTGTACTTAAGATTAATGAAGTTATCATTACAACAACACCGTATTTCAGGAATTGCATAAAGGTTATTTTATGTCCGTGATGGGCTGAAGTTTCTGATACAATAACGTTAGCGGCAGCACCGATAATCGTCATGTTTCCGCCTAGACACGCTCCCAAAGACAAACACCACCACAAAGGATATGTGTATTCAGCTCCCATGAATTTTTCGATTTCCAGAAGCATCGGAGTCATTGTGGCTGTATACGGAATATTATCAATAACACCGCTTATGAACCCTGAAGCCCAGAGAATAATCATAGCAGTCGCTTCCTGAGAACCTTCCGTAACATTCAAAATCCATTTTGCCATCAAAGCAATACCGCCTGAAGCCTCCAAACCGCCGATAATAATAAACAAACCGATAAAGAAGAATATTGTATTCCATTCAACTTCTTCAAAAATAGCTTTCGGTTTTTCAAACAAGAGCAAAAAGCTGGCGCCAAGCATTGCAGTTACGCAGGTTTCAATGTGAGTAACATCATGGAAAATAAAGCCCAAAATCACAAGAACCAGAACAATTCCGCTTCTCAACATAAGAGGAAAATCTGTAATCGTTTTTGAATTGTCAAGATTTGCGACTTCAGCCATTCTTTCCGGAGTTGTGTGAAGTTCTTTTCTAAAGAACAACCACAAAATAGCAAGAACAACAATCATAATCACAACAATAATCGGAGTCAATTCATTGACAAAATCCATAAATGAAAGTCCTGCTGCACTTCCGATAATAATATTCGGAGGATCACCGATAAGAGTGGCGGTTCCGCCGATGTTTGACGCAAAAACTTCCGTCAAAAGATACGGCACCGGATTGATTCCTAGTTTGTCAGCAATAAAGAAAGTAACAGGCATTACAAGAATTACCGTCGTTACGTTATCTAAAAATGCCGAAGCAAAAGCAGTAAAGGCACCTAATACCAGCAAAACACCGACCGGATGTCCTTTCGTAAGTTTCAAAAACTGGTTTGCAATCCAGTTAAACATACCGCTTTTCGTGGCAATACTTACGATAATCATCATTGAAACCAGAAGGAAAATTACATTAAAATCTACGAAATTAATAAAATAATGAGGATCAAGCCCTCCATCTAAAGTTTTTGACTGGCTTACAAGACCGAGAATAATCGTAATTGCACCTCCCAAAAGTGCGATTGTCACTTTCGGAATTTTTTCAAGAGCAATAAAAATGTAAGCCACAATCAGAATTGCAGCAGAAATCGCAACACTGTGCGCCTGCACTATGCTGTGTAAGAGTTCCATTTATACCTCCCCTCTTAATTGTAACATATAACAGGCTCATCATAATACAAACATGTTCAAAATCAAAACAGTATCAAAAACGTAATTATCTCTTTAGATACACAAATGCCACTCTGAGCGAAACAAAATAATCAGGCTTTTCTTAACCTCTCACTGCGGGAGTGGGAATATTCGTCATTGCGAGCGCAAGCGAAGCAATCCAGCTGATTATCAAACCTGTCATCCGGAGGCGCCAGCCGAAGGATCTTCTGAAAATAAAAGCCATTTTGTCATGCTGAACTTGTTTCAGCAGCAGGTCGGATTTACTAATCCGACATTTTACTCTTAGTAGAGTTTGTTTGGCTTTCAGCCCAACAAAAGTTCTAAAACAAATTACACAACCATCTCCAGATTTTTTAATGACAACTGGGAAATAATATTTTTTATATCAGTCGAAATAAATCTAAACCTTAATTTTTCTTCAGGCAGCTTTTGGTAAAGATAAGACGATGTCATTGCCAGCACTTTAACAGCATCCAGCAAATTCATTCCCGAAAGATCCACCTCTAAATCGTGAATGTCTGATTTTGTTATAGCTTTCCTGACCTCTTTCACCGCATTTATAGGATTGGAGGAATTTAAGTAAACCAAATTTTTGTAACCAACCTGACTCATAACTATTAAGTCGGATTTTTTTAAATATATTTTAAAATTTTATATGTATTTAATACATTTGTATGATATTTATTGTATAATCAGGTAAGAAAACAAATGAAAGGTTAGAGATATGGGTATTGCAATGGCAGAAGCAGTTAATATTAATGAACTTGCAAAAGAAGTTTTGACAATAGAAGCAAATTCAATATTGAGATTAAAAAACAATATTGGCGAAGAATTTGATAAAGCTATAGAATACCTTTACAACTGTAAAGGCAGAGTAATCGTAACAGGTATGGGCAAATCAGGGCTCATTGGAAGAAAAATAGCGGCAACTCTTTCTTCTACAGGGACACCGGCATACTTTCTTCACCCTGCAGAAAGCACCCACGGCGACTCAGGGATAATCACAAGAAATGACGTAATAATCGCTATTTCAAACAGCGGAGAAACTCAAGAACTTTTGAACCTTTTGCCTTTGATTAAACGTTTCGGGGTAATTATGATAGGCATGACAGGGAATCTGAATTCCACACTTTCGCATGCCAGCGACGTAACCCTTGATATTTCAGTAGAACGTGAAGCATGCCCGCTTAATAAAGCACCGACAGCAAGTACAACAGCCACCCTTGCAATGGGTGACGCTCTTGCTGTATGTCTATTGAAAAAAAGAGGCTTTTCAGAAGAAGATTTTCTCATCTTCCACCCGTCCGGTGCTCTAGGCAAAGGCTTCTTGTACAAAGTTTCCGATCTTATGCTTTCTGAAAGAGAAAAGCTTCCGATTGCACACGAAAATGACAAATTCACAGACGTTATTGAACTTATTACAAATTACAAACTCGGTATGGCAATGATATTAGACAACAACGGTGTCTTAACAGGTGTCCTCACTGACGGCGACATCCGAAGAACCCTTCTTAAATACCATGACACCTCAAATCTTATTATCAAAAATGTCATGACAGAAAATCCGAAGTGTATTTCAGCCGATTCATACGGGGCAAGTGCGCTTAATTTGATGGAAAAATATTCAATCACAGCTCTTGCCGTAGTTGACGAAAGCCATAAACCTATCGGTGTAATCCACATCCACGACCTTTTGAAAGCCGGAGTTGCATAAATATGAATGATCTGGAACAGAGAGCTTCAAAAATTAAACTCGCCGCCTTTGATGTGGATGGTGTTATGACTGACGGAAGCATCACTTATGATGAAAACGGCGTTGAATACAAAACCTTCAACGCAAAAGACGGACACGGAATAACTATGCTTAATAATGCCGGAATTATCACTGCGATTATCACAGCCCGCAACAACGGTACGGTTCAGCATCGTGCAGAAAACTTAAAATTCAAAGAAATTCATCAGGGGTCTAAAAATAAACTTCAAACACTGAACGAAATTCTTGAGAAATACAATCTGACTCTTGAACAAACCGCATATATGGGAGATGATCTTCCGGATATATGTATTCTTGAAAAAGCAGGACTTTCAGGATGTCCGAATGATGCAGTTACCGAAGTTAAGAACAATTCCCGCTTCATATCTTCAAAAAACGGCGGAAGAGGTGCTGTTAGGGAATTTTGCGAATTTATACTGAAAAATCAAAATCACAATTAAAAAAGGAAACAAAATTATGTACGAAATAAAAACACAGGCATTTTTTTCAGCCGCACATCATCTGTTGAATTATGACGGCGAATGCGAAAACCAGCACGGACACAACTGGATGGTAGAAGCTTACGTTAAAGGCGACACTTTGGACAAAAGCAATATTCTGATTGACTACAAAGTTCTGAAAAAAGAGCTTAATACTGTTTTAGACCTGCTTGACCACAAAGATATTAACGAACTGCCGGAATTCCATGGAGAAAGCCCCTCTTCGGAAATGATTGCAGCTTTTATATATACAAAACTAAAAGAAAAAATCGTACAATTGAGCAAAATTTCCGTTTGGGAAACTCAAACATCATGCGCAAGCTACTTTGAGGAGGATTAACTAAAAATGAATTTAATACAGGCAATATTGATGGGAATAGTACAGGGCTTGAGCGAATTTTTGCCAATTTCAAGTTCTGCGCATCTTGTGTTTACTTCAAACTTTTATAAAGTTTTTCAGGGGATAGAAATAGTCCAGCATTCCAATGAAGAAGTATTCTTTGATATCATGGTTCACCTCGGAACTCTTATTGCCGTATTAATATTTTTTAGAAAAGACATTGCAAACATAATAAAAGCAATGTGGCATGCGCTAAAAACAAAAGATTGGTCTGATAAAGAGGCTAAACTCGGACTTTATATAATCGCAGGCACAATTTTAACAATAGTCCTTGCACTTCCGATTAACGAAGTTGCTGAAAAACTTGTATTTGCACCGGCAATTGTCGGAATTCTTCTTTTTATAACAGGTTTTGTTCTTCTGGGAAGCGAATATATGTCAAAACATTTTATTGCAAAAAAAGAAAATGTTGATTTAAAAACATCAATATTCATAGGACTAGCCCAGGGGCTTGCGGCATTGCCGGGCTTTTCAAGATCCGGCTGGACAATAGCAACCGGTCTTTTCTTCGGACTTGACCGAACAACAGCTGCAAGATATTCATTTTTGCTGAGTATTCCCATAATCTTAGGCGCTTCAATGGTGTATCCTTTGATAAAAATTGATATTCATGAAGCACTTGCCTACAACTGGACAGCAATAATCAGCGGAACAATTGTGTCAGGACTGGTCGGATATTTGTGTATCAAATATTTCATGAAATTTATTTCAAAATTTTCACTTGCAATATTTGGATGGTATTGCATTTTAGCCGGAATCGGAACATTTGTTTTCTTTAATTTTTTTGCATAATAACTTAACTAAATTAATGTAAAAAAATGTAAACACCGACACTTTAAACTGTCAAAAATATTTCTTCACGGATATTAATATATTGAAGAAGTTTGTGTGGAGTAATAATGATTTTACCAGTAAATAACCAGAATCATACACCATTTTTTTCAGCGAAAAAGCAGAACAAAAATGAAAAAGACTATACCCACGATACACTATTGCCGAACAATTTATCCACCAGAATGCGAATCGGGATGGACAAATTTACAAATGCAATAACGCTTTATTCTGCAAAAGGATTTAAAGGCAGCCGCAATGCCAATTTTTACGAATTTTTGACAATGGGGCAAATACCTTATTTAATCGGAAGCGGTATGCTTATGGCAGTTTTCAACGCTGCCAACAAACATTACAACCTTTTTGACCAGCCATCGGCAAAAGCCCTTGGTAATAAAATGGCACTAGGAGTTGTATTATATGCTCTGCTAAAAAGTGCATCTAAACCGCTTGTTACAGCACCTGTACACTGGATTACAGGTATTGATACAGAAAGACCCTACGCAAAAGTTAACTATGAACTTCCGGATGACATCTACGATACAGATATAACAAACATTGAGTATCATAAAGTATTTGAAAGTGTTGATTTTTCGAGATGGGATTTGCTGCTTATGGATCCAAAGAGCGGAAAACCAAGAAACGATCGATACGATAAAATAGCCAAAAGACTTGGTATGGGCACAAATTTAAAAGATTCTGACCAGGAAGTTAAGCCGAGAATTAAAGAAATCGTAGAAAAAACAAGTGCAGCCAAAAGTATAACCTCATACCTCTGGGCAGCAGCAGGGGTTGCACTCGCATTCCAAAAGCCATGGGAATCATATTTCAACGTGGCAACTTTAAAATTCTGGGATACTAAAAAATTCGGACATTCAATGAAGATATTGGGAGAATCATTTGTCAAAAGTGCAAAAGCTCTATATAAAGGGGATGGCAATAAATATAAACATGCCGGCAAATTTATGATTTTTACACCACTTACGGCAACAGTACTCGGTGTATTAAATGTAATGAGAAGTGAACATAAACCATCCAAACTTGACAGTGCTGACATCATAGAAAAAGAAAGAAAGTACGTGGTGAACTAATATGCAGACAAACTTAATTCAAAACTTCGTACATAACCTGAGAACCCCGTCGTCAGAAAGAAAAACGCCGGAATTTGATATTCATCATGAACTTCAAACCAAAACATTTATAAAGCCAAACAAAAGCAACGGATATCTTGTAAAAAGCAATATTTTTGATGCACCCGCTATTATGGCAAAAGATTTCGTCTATGATTTGAAGTCCGTAAAAAATGGATTTAACGGAAAAGCAGACGACCACCAGCTCGGCAAAATTAATGATGTAGGCCTGAAACTCGGCGGACTTGCAATTGCGGCATATTTATATACAAAAAGACAAAGCCCTATGACAAAGGCAATGGAATTTATCGGATTAGGTTCATTTCTTGCATCAATGTCCCTGTGGCCTAAACTTGCAATTCAGCTGCCTGCTTATCTGATTCACGGATTTAATGTTCAACAGCAATATGTCGACAGTTTCGGACGTAAAAAATCATTTTTCCAGGATCCTCAGTTCTTAGCCTGGGATGCCTATAGCAACGAAAAACTGGAAAAAATCGGCGACTGGATGGGTATACCAAAAGATATTCCTAACAGAAATGAATTCACAAAACGAAAAATGCAAAAGGTAGCCGTTCAAAATTATACATTATGGATGTGGACAGCAGGTTTTGCAACTCCGATTATGAGTGCTTTAATCTGCAATCAACTGGAAAAACCTGTTGCAAAATGGCTTGGAAAAATAAATAATAATAAAAACAATCAAAATATCAAAAATATAGGTGACTTAGCTAAAGAAATGCAAGATAACAGCATTAAAAACAAAGTCAACAGTCTGCTGTCTATAAACCAGAACAAAGTAATAACAGATGATTTAATTGAAGAGCTTGCAAAAGCAATTACAACAGGCTTTGATCCGCAGGTAACGGAAAATGTAAATAAAGATTTAAGAAAACTGCTTCAAACAAATCTTTACATGATTAATGAAAATACCCTTAATGCAATCACTGCTAATGCAGAGAACGCATTAATAGATGCCGGATTTGAGAAAGAAACAATCGGACAAATTATTCCGTCATATAAGGAACTGCTTAAAAGCTTTGACAATGAAAATGGATTCTTTAAAATTGCCGGCAATGAGGAAATGCTGGAAAAAGCTCTCACTGTATACACAGGAAAACTATATGAAAAACTTGATAAATATAATAGTTTTGCAATAAATAATCCGCAATCAAATTTAAAAATATTATCAAACAATGAAATTGAGGATATAAAACGAATTCTTATAGGCGCAGAAGCTGAAGAAAATCCAATTATGCAGGGTCTTAAAAAAGAGCCTTTTGCAGTATTGAACCATAATAACCAAAAATTAATTAACACCGTTGCTGATGCGTTTAATTCGCTAAAATCGAACATTTCTGCGACTGAAAAATTTATCCAGAGCCAGCTTGGCTGTGTACAAGAAACAACTATGGCAAACTATTGGAACGACACTATTGATACATTCGTCCATGGTTTAGGGCTCAAATCAAAAGATATAGATCAAATCAAAAACGACAGACTTTTTGCTACAAGCTTTTTGAGAAACGCTTTTGATGATATCGCCTCAGACAAACAAAACTATAAAAACTTCATGACGAAATTGATTGAGCAGATTGCAAAACAGGAAAAATTAATGAAACCCGGCGATACAAGAGAAATAATGTACTCTGATGCCGGAAATACTAAACTTGATAATTTCATTGACAAATCATTTAAATCATTCCAAGAAAAAATCATGACCCTTCCGGGGTACAAGCCGTCGTTCATGGAAAACACTTTAAACAGTATGATAGGCACAGGCGGACAAGATTTTGAAAGCAGAAATTCTCTTGGGTCACTAAAACAATTATACAAAGACCTTGCATACAACAGGCTTGCAGAAGTTAAAAGTTCATTCTTCCGCATAATAAATACTCTTGATTTATATAGACGCC
Organism: Candidatus Gastranaerophilales bacterium; assembly: GCA_944323585.1. Classification (GTDB taxonomy): domain Bacteria; phylum Cyanobacteriota; class Vampirovibrionia; order Gastranaerophilales; family Gastranaerophilaceae; genus Scatenecus. The sequence goes on along the minus strand of CALUTA010000015.1, from coordinate 8,328 downwards.
TTGCAATTGGAGATCCAAAATACCATGAAGCTCTTCACAACAAACTTCCAAGAGCACTGAAGGAAGAAATCGTTGAACTTTCCAAAATTACAGGTATTGCAGGACATACTGCAGATTATCTTACAAAATTTTACAGGCGGATTGACCCGAATTTTGACGAAACAGATTTAAGTAATATTCAAATAAAAAATGGAAGACTTATATATAAATACGCATGCCGACCTGCTGATGCAGGTAAAGTAGACACACCTCAAGATTCAAGATTATTTATTGAATCCATGAAATTAAGCTTTGAAAACACAATGCATCCGGAAACAGAATCAGCATTCGGACGTAATAAAAAATTACTTGAAGAATTTAAAAAGTATAGATCAATGGTTCTTCATGATGTTGGCAACACAACTTACTTTGAAAATTCATATAGAAATATAAAAGAGGACGCAACATCACTGGCAAGCGACAACAAAATATTCATAGAAATTGGAGCTGCAACGGATGAAGTCTTGTACAACTTCTGCAAACGCAGTTCTAACACCAACAAGTGGCTGAAAATGTTCTCCACAGCCGGTGCTGCACTTCTGGGAGTAACAGTTCTTGCACAATTCTTCTTCGGAAGAATGCAAACTCCGCAAATAACCGCAACTCAAAAGGACAAAACTCATGCTTAACTCAACAAATCTTTTATTACAAAAAATTAATACTATTGTGCCTGCTGCTCAATCAACCAAAAACGAAACAGCAGCAGCTACACCGCAGACTTCAACGGCACAACCAGGATTAATTTCTGCATATTTGGATAATCTGGCAAGAATTAATGCCCCGAAAGTTACACAAACACCTAAAACAGAAGTTGTTAATTATCACAACAATTTAAAAACATTATTTAATAATAATGAGGCTAAAATTCTTGCAATTATTCCCAGACTCTTTAATGCTAAAGATACCAACGGCAACGAATTTATTGACGGCAACGAACAGCATGGAACCTTTAAAAATGCAATAGAAAGACTTGATGAAATACAAGCAGACGGATACAACACGTTACATGTACTTCCGATTAATACCCCCGGGAAAATTAAAGCTATGGGAACCGCAGGTTCTGTTTATGCGCCAAAAGATTTGCTTGAAATAGACCCTATGCTTCTCGATCCTGATGATCCGAGAACACCTGTTGAGCAATTTAAAGAGTTTACGGATGAATGTCACAAAAGAGGCATACATGTGATGCTTGATTTGCCAAGCTGCGCTTCTTATGAATTATTCCTTGCCAAACCTGAGCTTATGGCAAAAGAACATGATGGTCTTGCAAAAACCCCGCAAGGATGGAATGATATCAGAATGTTCCAGCCCTGGGAGGATGAATGTAAAAGGACTTTAAATCCTCAATTGCTTGAATATCACAAACAGTTTATAGATATGTGTATAAAGGCAGGGGTTGATGGCATCAGAGCTGATGTAAGCCGTGCTAAACCAGTAGAATTTTGGGATTTGATAATATCTTATTCACACAAATGCGATCCGGAATTCGGATGGCTTGCAGAAACTTATACATATGAAGACGCTTCACCTCAGGCCAATATGCCGTTTGACAGACCCGAAGATGCATTTCGTTCAGGATTTGACCTTATTTATGGACAATATCATATTTTCAATGAGTGGCACAACGCATCAACATTTATGAATTACGTAAAAGATATGCTTGATTTGTCTTATAAAGTCGGAAAAGAAAAATCTCTTATTGGTTCATTTGCTACACACGATGACATTTCACCAATGTTTCACGGCGGAGTTGACTATTGCAATCTTACAACCGGCTTGCAGGTAACTTTACCTATGCTTAACCCGTATTTTGTAGACGGTTTTGACTCAGGCGATTACTATGATTACAAATACGCAGAAAAACATAATCCTGTCTCGCAGACTGACAACCACGAAATGAATGTTCACTATGGCAAGCTGGATTTGTTCAATCTGTCAAGAAAACCGGGCGGCAAACACCCTGAAATCGGACAATTCAGAACAAAAGCTTTTGAAGCAAGGGACAAATACAATGATGTTATTACAAAAGGTTCAATAATCTTCCTTGACAAAGAAGGTGATACAAACGACCAGATTATTGCATATGCAAGACATTATAAAGGTAAAACGCTTCTTGTTGTTGCAAACAAAAATGTAGACAGAGAAGTTGCGGCAGTTGTCAAAGTTCCAACCCTAAAGGCTAATCAGGAGTTAAACAACATTCTTCCGTCATACGGCAAAGAAAGCATAATTCAAGCCTCAGATGGCGAAGTTAGAGTTGACCTCGGTCCTGCAAGAGTGCACGTATTTGAAATTGATACCCCTGAAATCGAAAAAAATTCAGATAAAGTTTACAGACAAAATCTCTAGGCACATTAAATAAACCAAAAAAGAGTACAGCCTTAATCAGGTTGTATCTCTTTGCGGTGTAATGCATATTAATAATTATCCAAGTGAAACACAAAAATCGAATAAATTTGTCATTCTGAGCATGTTATTCAGATTCTTCGGACTTCGTCCTCAGAATGATTACTTGCTACTCTCTCTCTTATGACGGAAGAGGGCAGAATTTCTTAACGATCTATGTAAATTTAGCAATTCGGCTGAAGAATTCTTGCCGGTCATTGCGAGCGAAGCGAAGCAATCCAGCCGATTTTAATAGAACTGCCATCTTAAGGGCAGGTACAAAGAACCACATTAATAGCAGCTTGGCTTCTTCAGTAGTAAACTCCCTCATAATGACATACTTTCTACCCTCTCCCTGATGACGGGAGAGGGTAGAATTTCTTAACGAACTATGTGAGTTTAGAAATTCGGGTGAGGGTGAAAAAATAAGCAAAAGCACTTTTGTCAAGCTGAATTTAATTGACAGTTTTTGCCGAAATAATTTTTACAAATTAATTGTTTAAATAGTTTGTTTGTTTTAAAATAGCTGAAGAGGATTTATAAAATGTTACAGGAATTTTTATTTTCAAAGATACACAGAGCCACGGTTACAGATGCTAATTTGAATTATGTCGGCTCAATTACTATAGACGAAACCCTGATGAAATCGGCTAAAATCGCAGAATTTCAAAAAGTTGATATTCTTGATGTCAACAATGGCGAAAGATTTCAAACTTACGTAATAAAAGGGGAGCCTGATTCAGGATGCATTTGCCTTAACGGTGCTGCTGCAAGAAAGGTTCAGCCGGGAGATAAAGTCATTATTGTTTCTTATGCAAGCCTTACTCCGGAGGAAATTAAAACCCATAAACCGACAGTGGTTATGGTGGATGACGAAAATAAAATTACTGAAATTCATTAGGCTTCGAGTGATTTATAAAAATTATACAGAATTTTCAAAAGCTTTTGATTATTGTCAAGAGCTTTTATTAATTCATACTGCATTTCTTGTTTAATTAAAATGGCTGATAAATAAGGCGCCGGCATAAATGCCGGCGCCTTATCTTATTTATCTGTAATTAGTAAACTGCAAAGGATAATCATATTTTTCTTCGTTTGAACGGAGCATTCTGATTACCTCCTGCAAATCATCCTTGTCTTTTCCTGAAACTCTGACGGAATCCCCCTGAATTGAGGCCTGAACTTTCTTTTTCATATCCTTGATGTCCGCCGTAATCTTCTTTGCAAGCTCCTGAGTCAGACCTTTTTTAAGATTGTAAACCTGTCTGACGTTTCCGCCGAGTGCATTTTCGACTCCCTGCGGATCCAAAATTTTTATACTCAAGTTTCTTTTCACAAGCTTTGATTGCAAAATGTCATAAATATTTCTTAGTTTCATCTCGTCGTCGGTTGTTATAGTAATCGACTTGTCAGCATCAAGAGTAACTTCCGAATTTGAATTTTTTAAATCAAATCTTGATGAAATTTCCCTCTTTACCTGATCAACAGCATTGACAAGCTCCTGTTTATCAAATTCCGATACAACATCAAAACTGCAGTCTTTTGCCATATAATGCGCCCTCCTTAATTTATAAACCTTGCATTTTTTTATTATTATTGTTGATTATAGCATAAAAATGCGGAGAAATTATTCTCCGCAAATTGAGGTTGCATTTATCTATAATCTTTACGGTGTTTTGGGTTTTGGCTTAAATAACCCGCTGAACCAACTTTTCACACCGCTTGCCTGCTTCGAAACCCATTTGAAAGCTCCCTGCCTTTTTAACACAAATGCTGAGCCGAGTGCTAAAATTGCAAGTCCGACTTTCTTCAAAGTTCCGGCTTCTTTTACGTTTCTGTTTTTGAGAACAAATTCATCTCTTGTAAGTTCTCTTGGCATCCTTATACCGCCGAGAAAATTCGTATTAAACATGCCAAATCCGGGCATCATCATACCCATATTAGGATCTCTGAGATCTTTGTACATTATCGGCATTTGAAAATCATCTACTGTTGACGGCATAATTGTTCTCCGGTTTTAACACAGTTTTTAAGCTGCATCATCTGATTTGAATTTGTTAAGCAATTCTCTTAATGAGATTGTTTTTTTAGGTTTGACTTCTTTTTTTTGCGCCTGTTCATGCTCTGAGTCAGGAATAATCTGCATCCCGCAAAGTGAACAGTCACCAAGATTCTGGCAAGCCAACCCGCTTGCTAAATAATTTTCTTTCAAACTCATTCTGGTTACTCCAAATTTTACCCTGCATATATATAAAGTATTTCATTGTTATAAAATTGACTTTTTCTTCCAATTTATTAAGTTTTATTAAGTCTCAATACAAATATTTCGCATTAAAAAAGCCCGCTCACAAGTAATGAACGGACTTTTTAATTTTGATTTTTGTTTTTGCAAACTATTTTGCAGCTTTTACAGCATCAAAAACTACCTGAAAAGCTTCAGGATCTCTGACAGCCATATCAGCAAGCATTTTTCTGTTTACAATAATATTAGCTTTTTTGCAAGCGTTAACGAATCTTGAATAGCTCATGCCGCGTTCTCTGACAGCGGCATTAATTCTTACGATCCATAAACGGCGCATATTGCGTTTTGTAGCACGTCTGTCACGGTAAGCGTATTTCAAAGCTTTCATAACAGCGATATTAGCTACTTTAAAGATTCTGCTTCTTGCACCAATAAAGCCTTTAGCAAGTTTTAATATTTTTTTATGTCTTTTACGACTAACATTACCACGTTTAATTCTCATTGTTTGCTCCTATCTTGAATACTTCTTGTATGGTAACTCGTGAGATACCAATTTTACCTGTGCATCTGAAATCTGTTCAACCTTGAAAAGTCTGCGTTTTCTGGCTGAAGATTTGTGTTGGAGCAAGTGGCCTATACCTGCTTTTCTTCTTGTGATTTTGCCTGTTGCTGTCACTTTGTAGCGTTTAGCAGCAGATCTGTGTGTTTTCATTTTTGGCATTTTCTTCTCCTTTTATTGTTGGTAAGTTACTAAAAAGTTTCAGGCATACCAAAGCCATAAAACTTTCGGCATTAATGATTGTATTACGGAAAACATTAATTTGCAAGGGATTGTTAATTTTCGTTATCAAAATTTGTCAGGTCGCTGACGGTAGTTTCGAGAGCCTCAGCGAATTCTATCAGAGTGTCAAGGGAAGGTTTGGAAAAAGCGACTTCAATTTTTCCCATGAAATTAAGCGAAATATCCATTTTATCGGCCAGCTCCTGCTGTGTAAGGCCAAGAGCTTTGCGCCTGTGTTTAATATTCCGCCCCAATTTTTGATAGAATTCGGATTTCATACGTACAGTCTATACGTAAATTTTTATTAAATATACGTATTTATAGTACGTAAAACATGATATTATTTTATTACATGTAATTTGGAGGAAAATTATTATGCAAAAGGCTTTTACCATGGCCGAAGTACTGATAACACTTGGAATCCTCGGGGTGGTAGTCACAATGACCTTACCGACGCTTATCAATGATGCAAGATATGCCGCAATTGAGGCTTCTTTAAAAAAAAATTATACAATTACCCAGCAGGCGCTTGTACAAATGAGCTTTGACGAGGAACAAATAATTAAAGCTGATTACGGAAATTTGATACTGGAAAGCAAGTTGAAAAAATATTACAAACTCGGTATTGATTGCAATGGGATGGACTATCGGGATTTTTGCTGGCACCCGAGTGATAAAAATAAAGAACAATACTATACATTCGACGGTAAACAAAAGGCCTATACGGCACTATTTGATGACGGTGCTTTTGTAACAAATGACGGCAGCTTGTACCTGTTTGAAAATGCAGGGGGCGGAAACAGACACACAACATACATTACAATTGATACTAATTCTATAAAAAAAAGACCTAATCAATGGGGCAAAGATTTATTTACATTTCAAATTACCAATGAGGGCAGGTTTCTGCCAATGGGTGCCCCCGGAACTCATTATACAGACTTTAACACATATTGTTCAGGCAGCAGCACAAGCAATATGAATGGAATTGCCTGCACGTATAGAGCTTTAACTGAGAAAGATTATTTTAAAAAACTTGCTAATTAGTCAGTTTAGACGGTTAAAACAAATCCGCTCAATTATCAAACAGTCATTTTAAATCCGGAATAGGCTTCTTTTACCGGAACGTATTTTGAGAGAATAATTTTTGCTCTCAAGTCGCAGCAGTGGCACGGGTAAAGCATCTGGACCCCCTGACGCTGAAGATAAATCCCGAGTTTCTTAACATCCGCATCAGATTTTTCTAACAGATGAATTCCGCCGAAAATCGCATATATTTTATGCTGGTTTGTAACCTTTTTAGCATATTCAACAATATTTACAAGCCCTGCATGAGAGCACGCTGAAATTATCACAAGCCCCTTAGGCGAAGTGTAAACAAGCGCAGATTCATCCGGATCTTCACTGCTGTCAGATACAGGGAATTCGCCAAGATATATAAGATTTTCCGTTATATGATAAGGCTCTTTTGTATAAGTTATATCAAAAAAGTCACTTATTGAATTTTCATCCCCGGGAAAACCGATATTTTCAAAATTTTCATCATAATGCGGCTGAAAAACATACGGATGTACAATCAACCTTTTATTATTTATAACAAAGCCGACTTTCAGAAGCTTCTTATACAAATTCTGAAGCCATAAAAAACCGCCGGTATGATCGTTATGACTGTGAGAAAGAACAATATCAGTCACATCACCAAGTTCAATATTCATATGATATGCATTCTTGATAAATACATCACTGTATCCGCAGTCAAAAAGAACTTTGTGGAAATCGTCTTCTATCAATATAGAAAGTCCGAACTCTGCCAGCAAATCATAATCTTTTTGTGTATTATTGTCTACTAATACTGTTAATTCCATATCCTTAAATATAATATAATTCCACGAATTTGTAAATAGCTTTAAATCCACCACTTAAAGGATTTTGGGAATTTGAATTAGTAAAAACGTTCAACTATCGGATAGTTTACCCCGTTTGTGAATGAACGCTCGGTAAGCCGGACACCCAAACAGCACTGCTTGCGTTTAAATTGCGCACGGTATATCTTTTTAACCGTATCATCAACCAGTGCTTTGCCGTATTTTTGATAAATTTCTTCAAGCGGTTTCATTTGTTCTACATACATCTCGATTATATCATCCAGCACTGCATACTCGGGCAGACTGTCCTGATCCTTCTGGTTCGGTCTGAGTTCTGCTGAAGGCGCTTTATCGATAATTTCCTGCGGAATAATTTCGCCGTTTCTGTTTATGTAGTTTGAAAGTTTGTAGACATTTGTTTTTGTCAAATCGCAGATAAGATTGTATCCGCCGGCCAAATCTCCGTATAATGTTCCGTACCCCATAGATGCTTCAGATTTGTTGCCTGTTGAAAGAAGAAGTGCACCGTCACGGTTTGAGAAAAACATCAAAATCAAAGCTCTCAATCTTGCCTGCAAATTTTCTTCCGCTAAATCATGAAGTCTTTCATGCGCAATTTTTTCCATAAAATTGTCAAACAAAGGTGTAATTGAGTGTTTTACGGTTTTAATCCCGAGATTTTGTGCCAGCGCAAGCGCATCCGTGACACTGCCTTCTGATGAAAACATACTCGGCATCAAAACCCCTGATACGTTTTCTTTTCCTAAAGCATTCACTGCAAGAACCGCTGTCAAAGCACTGTCAATTCCGCCCGAAAGCCCGAGAATAACTCTTTTAAATCCGGTATTTTCGCAGTATTCTTTCAGAGCAAATGTTGTTACTTTAAAAATACTTTCTTCAAAATTTTCTTCTCTGAATTCGACATGGTTTGCAAAATCAACAGCCTGAACACATTCCTCACACAACGGAGCCTGCAATACTACCTGATTTTCTCTGTTTTTGGCAAAACTTCCGCC
>CALUTA010000014.1 GCA_944323585.1 Candidatus Gastranaerophilales bacterium | reverse complement strand
GACCCGACAATGAACCACCAGTCCTGGTCAAGGTGGAAAGAACATTATCACGGAAAAATTAAAACAGATGAAGATGCAAAAGTCGCAATAGACACAATGCTTGCAAGTCTTGACGATCCGTATTCAAAATATATGGATAAAAAAGAATACAATGAACAAAATACTTCAATTGATTCAAAAATCACGGGTATCGGTGTGAATATTGCCTCAATTTCAGGAAAAGTTCACATAATAAACGTACTGGATGGGACTCCTGCTCAGGCTGCAAATCTTCAATCAGGCGATATTATCCTTGATATTGACGGCAAAACAGTCAACGGACTTCCTTTGTCGGACGTTGCGGCGCTTGTGAAAGGCCCTGAAAATACTTTTGTCCAAATAACGATTTTGCGTAACAAAGATAAGTTCATTAAAAAAGTTATGCGCAAAGAAATCAAAATTAAAACCGTAAAGAGTTCTATGGATAAAAATATCGGATACATTCAGATTTCAAGCTTTTTAGGCACCTCAACTCCGAATGAATTTATGGATGCGGTTGAAAAAACTAAGGATGCTGACGGGCTGATTCTTGATTTGCGCGGAAACACCGGCGGTCTGCTTCCGAATGCAATATTTATTGCAAATTTGTTTATACCTGACGGGAACCTTGTAAGTATTGTAGGGCGGAACAATTACAGATATGACATATATGCACAGGATACAGAATTTGAAATCAACAAGCCTATGATAGTTCTTGTAGACGGCGCAAGTGCTAGTGCCAGTGAAATTCTTTCGGGTGCTCTGAGAGATTACAAAAAAGCCAAACTTCTAGGCACCAAAACTTTCGGCAAAGGTATGGTTCAAAAAATAATGCCTCTGCCAAATGAAACCGGTCTTAATCTTACAATTGCCAAGTATCTTACCCCGGGCGGTTCGGATATAAACAAAGTCGGTATTGCCCCTGATATTGAAGTTAAGTTGACCATGGACGATATTAATAACAAAAAAGACGTCCAGCTTGAAACAGCCAGAAGTGTTCTGGAACAGATGATAGAATCAGATTCAAAAACAGCTTTGAAAAAATAAAATTCTATTTATCTTTGAAGAAATTTCGTTTTTCATAAGCTTTTCTGCTTATAACAAGCCCGCACTTTGAGCAGGCAAAAGTTTCTCCGGTGCTGTCAACAGGCATAAAAACATGTTCGCAATTACTGCTTGTATCTTCATCTTCAAAAGTCAGGTTTAAAGGATCGACAGCCCTTTCGTCTTCAAGTTTGTCAAGAATGTTTTCAACTCTGTCTTTTTTCAAATATTTAACAAAGAGTTCAAGAAAATACATAATTACAATCTGAATCTTCTGGGCATAAGGTCGTTAAAATTTCTGATTATCAAATCATCTTCGCCCTGAGTAATAATATCAATACCATCTTCAGATGAGAATTCTGAAATAACCTGCAGGCATGCTCCGCACGGAATACAGTCGTTACAATTAGGAGAATAAACCGCCACGGCAAGAATTTCTTTTTCACCTGCTGCAATGGCGCTTCCGATTGCATTTCTTTCTGCGCAGATTGATAATCCATAGCTTGAGTTTTCAAAATTGCATCCTTCATAATATTTTCCGTCTTTACAAAGAACGCATGCTCCGACAGAAAAATGCGAATATTTTGAATATGCATTATTAGAAACTTCCTTAGCCCTGTTCATTAAATTTTGATAATCCATATCTGCTATTCTCCTGTATCTGCTAATTTTATCGGGTCACCTTCATGTGCGGTTTTATTGTTATTTTAATTTATACAGATTTAAAAATAATCGGTTAGTTGGATGAGAAATTCTGTGGTACAATAAGATTATGAAAATTTTGTTAAAGTTATTTGTTTTAATAAGTTTGCTGATACCGTTGAGAGCGGACGCCGTAACCTTTGGTGTACTGGTGCTTCCGGCGGATATAACAAATGTATGCAATAATTATTATTGTTTTGATGAAGTTTCAAATATTGTGGCAGCGGATGTAATAGCAAACTTTAGCCGTACAAACAAGGTTGCGGCTCCGAATTTGGATGTAGTAAGAGCGAGAATTTATTCCAATCCGGAGCTTCAGAATCTGGTGAATGAAGTTTTAAGAAAATATAATCGTGCAAACAATCTTGATATGCCGGCAATTCAGAAGATATCTCAAGCCTTCGGGGTTAAGTCGGTACTTCTGATTTCAAGTTCCGGAATGACAAGAAAAAGCAACTTGCGCCGCAGTGTATGGGAAATCCTTGATTTGTCGAGCCGTTTTGATATAGTTTATCCGTTTGAGATGGAAACAAATGCGGTTCTTGTGGATTCTGTTAACGGACTTGTTATGTGGAGCGGAAGCTACAAAAGAAAACTCGGAAATAACAATGACGAATTTAACGGGAAAAGTCAATCTCAGGCAGCGGCGAAATTCGAACAGATTGTAATGTACAGTGAAGCAATTGCAGGAAGAAGCATTGCGCAGAATGTAATTTTAAGATTTTTCCCGAAAACGACAGATCCTGTTGTATCGAAAAACGTCACAAATGATGTTTCAACCGGTACTCTTATGAAAATGAATAATACTTCGCTTCCTGATATTTTTCGCAATAAGGATATCAAAAATGAGAACGAAAGTGATTTTGGCGAAATCCTTTACGGTCTTTGATCCATTTTGGACGGCTTAAAATCTTCACTAAATTTTTGCGGAATATTTTGAATTTTAGGATTGTTATTTTGATTTTGCGGCGGTTCGTAAGTTCTTATTAAATCCGTTTTTTCTTTAATACCCTTTCCTGCAGATTTAGGAACGTCCATTTTCATTTCTACCTGAGCAGGAGTTGTGGCGGCAACACTGTCGAGTTCTTCCATCCGTGTTTTAGCATCAAGAAATGCAAGTATGCCGACAACCATAATCGAGAATATAATAAAAAAGTTTTTCATTAATTTTACCTTTCTTTTTGTATCATTATAGTGTCATGCGGAGTTTAAAAAATTACCCGTAAGTCTACCATTTCGGGGGAAGTAAAGATATATTTATAACTTGCACAAACACTTTTCTGATGATAAGATGTTAGAGTTGATTTGACTAAATTGAAGGGGAAATATTATGGCAAGATTAATCAGACCCACCTGGGCAATAAGATGTGTACAATCAGGATGCAGAACGCTTTTTGAAGTTGCAAAACTTGAAGACGGCAAACAGCAGGAAGTTGTATGCCCAAATTGCGGTGAACATTATGTTTATCCGATAAACAACGACGAAGAAGAAAAATAAATCGTTTAAGTCTTATGCAATTCAACAACACAGACAAACGATATAACCAATTCAGTGCATATTTAAAGAACAAATTCGGCGTCAGGGTTTACAAAATAACTCTTGATGCCGGATTTTCTTGTCCGAACAGAGACGGAAAAATTTCAACGGGCGGATGTATTTTCTGTGATGAGGGCGGAAGTTTTTCTCAGGCTCATTCAAATCTTCTGTCTGTAGAAGATCAGGTTCAGGAAGGGATAAAGACTTTAACCGCAAGATTTAAGGCTGAAAAATTCATGTCGTATTTTCAGGCCTTTTCCAATACTTACAAACCTGTCGGAGAGCTTAAAAAAATATATGATTCCTCTTTATGTGACGACAAAATTGTCGGGCTTTCTATCGGCACAAGACCTGACTGTGTTGATGATGAAAAGCTAAAACTTATTTCTGAATACAAAGACGATTATTACACATGGATTGAATACGGGCTTCAGTCGATTCATGACAAAACTCTGAAGAGGATTAACAGAGGACACGATTACGACTGCTTTTTAAAGGCTTACGAAAAAACAAAAGAATACGGAATAAATGTTTGTGTACACGTAATTTTCGGACTCTGGGAAACTCATGATGAAATTCTGCAGACCGCAGAGGAGCTTGCCCGCCTGAAGGTCGACGGGGTAAAAATCCATATGCTCTGTGCTCTTGAAAATACAAAGCTTGCGGATATGTATAGAAACGGTGAAATTGATTTTATGAGCGAAGACGAGTATATTCAAACCGTCTGCGATTTTTTGGAATATCTTCCGCCTGATATGACAATCCACCGACTTGCGGGAAACGGATTTTCCAAAACACTTATAGAGCCGAAGTGGCTTGGCAAAAAAATGGACTGCCTGAATAAAATTGACAGAACATTTTTGCAACGCAATTCCTGTCAGGGAAGCAAATATTGCGTTTGACCTGTCCGTTGATTGAAAATTACAAGAAATTAATAAACCAGTTTACAAACTCTGCCAAATGTGAGATAATAGTTTGTGTAAAAGGGTTTGTAAATTTTTATTAACTAAATTTGATATAAACAGCAAAAAAAATATTTCACGTTTATTAGAGTATTAGCAATAGTCTAATAAAGAAATGGAGAAAATATGTTATCAATTCATCCTGTAATTAATCAAAATTATCGTATGCAGCCTTCATTTGGCGAACGTTCGGAAGAAAAACAGATTGCTGAAGAATACTCAGGATTGCAGCAGGAATATAAGGAATATGCTGATGAACGCCAGAGGTGGCAAGAACGCCGTTCTGAAATGCAGGAAATTATTGATAATGAAGAAACTCCTGTTGTAAAACCGATGAAAAAGGCTTTGCAGATAGGTATAGTCGGCTCTGCTGTTGCTCTTGGCGCATTAGGTACAGGATACAGTGCAAAATATATCATAGAACGTGGACAGGAAATTGCAGCCTCAAAACAAATGAAAAATTTTGGCAAATTTTTGAAAAAACACATTTCAGAACCTGTTGCAAAAGGTTTTGAGTCGGTTAAAACTTTTGCCGGAAAACAAATTAATAAAGTTAAAACCTCAAAAACATATACAGAAGGTAAAACAAAACTTCATAATAAAAACGAAGCTTTCAAAAAGACAAGCTTTGCACAATTCTTCTCAAACACAGCAAAGAAAATTTCAAACAACAAAGTTGTTCAAAAAGTAACAGGTTTTGTTGACGGAATTTTCAACGGAATAGCTGAAGGGTTCGTAAAAATTTATAACAAGTTTACAGGTGTAAATTATAAAAACACTGTGGCCAATACCCTTGGTGCAGCCGGTGGTATTTCAACAGGTGCTGCAACAATGATGGATATGAAAGCTGAAGAAGCAAAGAAAAAAGCAGAAGAAGCAAAGAAAAAAGCTGAAGAAGATAACATAGTTGATGTTGAAGAAGTGGTAGCTGAGGAGGAATAATGGCTGTCGAAAGATTAGCTGCAAGTTTATATAGCGCAAGAAACGGCAATATAAATTCTGACGAAACTAAAAAGAAAGTCGGAGAAGCCGCTGTTGGAACAAGTGCAGCTGCGGCGGCAGGAAGAAAAGCCGGATTCAGCATGTTTAAATCTTCTTCTAAAGTCGGTGCACTCTCAGGTGAAGTTGTTGATAACATAAGGCTTACAAACAAACCTGTTCAGGAAACAAAAGTTCTGTTCGGAGGTTTTGGCAAGATGATGACTAAATATGCAGAAGCCTTTTCCGGCTGGGTTCAGAAGGCACCGGTGATAGGGAAAATTGTTAAAACTTCACTGTTTGCAGGTACAGCCAAATGTTTGGGCTTCGGGCTTGCGGTTTTGACACTTGTGACCGGACTTACCAATATCGCAACAACGACAACAGCGGCTTACAACAATCATATTAAAAATTCAATGTTCCTGAATTCCCTTGATAAAGATGAAAATTCAGAAAATTAGAATTTTTCTGTAATTTTAATTTAATGTTGTTTTGCTGCTAGTTAAAAGAAATATTTTTGTGTTTTTCTGGTAAAATTCTGGTATGAAAGATTTTATTTTGAAAGAAATCTGTACTGCAGATATTGTTCAAGAACTCGGACATATCGGATTTGACAGTACATATACAAATCGCGGGGCATTGAAGTTTGAGTATAAAAATATAAAAATATATTCTCTGACTCCTCCGCAGGCAAATATTCTAAAGCAGACAGCACTCTCTGTCGGGGCTGACTGCGCAACACACAGAGAAGTTATAACCGCAAAGACCGAAAAAAGCGACTGTATTTTGGGCGGAAGTATTTCCCAATTAAAAAAAATCGCCTCAAAACTTGAAAACCAGCCTTTTGGTTTGAAAACATTGGGAGAAAAAATTAAAGCGTTTGCTGAATTCAAAAAGCCTTTGCCTGAAACAAAAATCGTCGGGATTTTGAACCTTACCCCCGACTCGTTTTCGGACGGCGGAGAATTTTTGGATTATGACAAGGCAAAAGAGCATTTTCAATATATGGTTAACTCGGGTGCTGATATTATAGATATAGGTGCGGAGTCTACAAGGCCTTATTCAACTCCTGTGTCTGCGGAAGCCCAAATTTGCAGAATTCTTCCGATTTTGAATTTCGCAAAAGAAAACGGGATTACGGTTCCTGTGAGTATTGATACCCGAAGTGCCGAAGTCGCCCAAAAGTGCATTGAGGCCGGTGCTGTTATAATTAACGATGTATCAGGATTTGATTATGACGAAAAAATGGTTGATGTGATAGCAAAATACGGTGTTAAAATCATTATCCAGCACTCAAAAGGCGACCCGCAGACAATGCAGGACAATCCGGTTTACGAAAATTTGATTGATGAAATTTATTTGAAACTAAAAGAAAAAATTGATTTTGCAATTTCAAAGGGAATAAAACAAGAAAATATAATTGTGGATCCCGGAATCGGCTTTGGCAAAACCAGAGAAGATAATTTTGAAATTTTAAGGCGGATAGAAGAATTTAACGGCCTCGGATGTGAGATTATGCTCGGGCTTTCGCGCAAATCTTTATTGGGAATGCAAGACGAAACCAACGAGATGAAAGATATTTTTACAGTTGCATTGAACACGCTTGCCGTAGAAAATAAAGTAGATTATATCCGTGTTCATAATGTTCCTCTGCATAAAAAATTGCTTGAAGTTCTAAAGTGAACAATTTTATTTCAGAAGCCCTCTGTATCATGACTTTTCAAGAAAAATCATTAAGTCTTTTGTATGAAATCTTATATTTTACCTACATCAAACGGTTGATTTTAAGTAAAAGCACTTAACAAAATCGCTAAGTATAAGTTAATATAAGAAAAGAAAGGCAGGGAATCAGATGGAATACAATGCAGGCTGGATGCCAAAGTACGATTTAGAGGCCAGAATTCAGCACACAAAGCTGGACAACGGACTTTACGGAATGACACCGGCAAGGCTGGAGAGAATGGAATCTCCGTCAACAGGAGATTTTAAAGCTGTATTTTCGGGGCTTGTTGAAAATCTGAATGCAGAATTGAATGCCCCTGACAACCTTTTGAAAGACGTAATGAGCGGGAATAATAACATTGATATTCACGACGTAATGACCGCAATGGCAAAATCCGAAATCAGTGTAAACGTAGCAACGCAAATTACGGGAAAAGTCATTCAGGCTTATGACAAAGTTATGCAAATTCAGGTATAAAAACGTATTTGCATTACATTAGGGAATCCAGAACTTACAAAGATAAAAACAGACCGGGGAAAATATGGACTTTCAAAAACTACTGGAAAACAAACCATTGTTATACGGGATTATAGGCGGAATTGTAATTTTGCTTGCATTGTTTACGACAATCGGCATTGTTGTGAATAACGGCAAAAACACTAAAGGTGCCGCAAGAGTGGTCAGTGAAAAGGTTATAAAAGAACCGCTTGACCTTTTGACAACAGACAACCTTGGCAAAGCAATTGAAATCCAGGCATTGCTGTCAAGGGAAGGCATTGTTGCAAGCCGCAAAACCGAAGGAACAAAGTCCACAATATTTTTGAATTCATATACAATGACCCAGCGGGATCAGGCGCTTCTGGCAATTGTAAAAAGCGGTTTGATGGATCAAAATGTAGGGCTTGAAATTTTTGACAAAGGCGATTTTACCTCCACAAAAGAAGATAAAAAAATCCGTCTTGCCCGTGCAATAAACGGTGAATTGTCACGATTAATCAGAAAAATTCCTCCGATAGAAAATGCGTCGGTATTTATATCTATTCCGGAACAGTCAATGTTTACCTCTATGCAAAAACCTGTAACAGCAACTGTTCAGGTTACTATTCCTGCTGGAGATAAACTCGATCCTTTGAAAGTTAAAGCAATAACAAACCTTCTTCTGGGCAGTGTTAGCGGCCTTGTATCAGATAATGTTTCTATAACCGATACGAACGGCAACGTTTATTCAAGTATGATAGACGCTGATGATGAGATGCTTTCAAAGCTTCAGGAAAATGATAAATACATGCAGCAAAAAGTTTCCAGACAGCTTGACCGTTTGATAGGAGCCGGCAACTATACAGCAACCGTCAGCACATACTTAAGACAGGCTCCGATGGAAAGAACAAGGATTGAATATGATCCGAATCAGAAAACCGCAGTAACCGAACAGTCGTTTACGGAAGGCTTGGGCGATCAAACCCGTGACAGCAACCAGAGCCCGAATGCCGTCAGTGTATATATTCCGAACGGTATCGCAGCGGGCGGTCAGAATTCAACGCAGGACAGAAGCTATTCACGTTCAGCAACGGAAACACAATATGGTGTTACAAAAACACAGACAAATGAATATATAAAACCCGGAGTTATAGAAGAGATTTCAATTGCCGTAACAATGGAAAAGACCGCAATTCCTGCAAATACAACCGTAGAAGAATTAAAAGAGTTAATAGCCCGTACAGCAAGTCCGAAAGCTTTGCCTGAAAATGTAACAATTGCATTTTCAGATACTTCAGAGCTTAACCTTGCAGGCGACAGGCAGGCAAATCTTCCAAAACCGGATGAAAGCGGCAACCCGTGGTGGATTACGATTGCTCTGTGTGTAATAGGATTGGTAGCAGTATCAAGAGCTGTTCACAGCAAATTGAGAAAAGCTCAGGAAGAACACGAAAAAGAAGTTGCAATGCTCAGACAAAAAGAAGCAGAGCAAGACAAGCTTATTCAGGATATGAACGCACGGGCAGCCCAGTTGACCGAGCGCCAGTCAGAGCTTGCGCAGGGACTTCTTGAAGCCCAGCAGAAAGAATATCTGGCACTTCATACAACAGACGAGCTGGTAAATACTCTTGCAAATATGTCTGCAAATCTTTCTGAAGCGAACGAAGCGGATGCAGCTGACAAGATTAAGAGCTGGATAGAAGAAACTTAAGATTTTATTCTAAAACGGCATAAAAACTAAAGGAAAAAGGAAAATTAATGGCAATACAAGGGTTTAATTACGAAGAATTCGCAAAGAATCTTACTGATCAGGCAAAAGAGATAGTTCCGGCTGATTTTAACGACAATCAAAAGCAGTTTGTTGTAAATACGCTTTATAACTTCTCAAATATGGCTGGAAAAGCTTTGTCAGAAGACAAACAGAGCGGATTTAACGCCGATCAGGCAATGATGATAACCCAGATTATTGCTGAGTGGTCATTTCACAAGTCTGTTGACCTTATAAGATCCGGAATTCCGCAGCAATTCTGGGATCCTATAATGCAAAAAATTGCCTATACGATTTTTGAAATCGCACAGCAGACTTTTAAGCAAAATCTTCCGCAGGATCAGATTTTACAGCTAATTGAGCATCATGTAAAAAAAGCTTATGATGAATCAATAAAAGAATTAAAAGACAGAAATCTTATAGATGAAGCGTTGATGGAAAAAGCCGTAAAGCAGTCAAACATTGACACAATGATGCAGCAGATGCAGGAAGAACCGCCTGCGCAGCAGCCGGCTCAAGCGGCACCTCAGGGAGCACCTCAGGCGCCTGCTGCTCAAAATACTCCGTCAAAACCTGTGCCGGCCGGAACACCGGCAGCTCCTATAGATATGTCTAAGCCGCTCGAAAAATATAAACCGCCTAAATTGCTTAAACTTGTCGCAGTTGCGCTTCTTTTAAAACGTGTTACGGATGACAGAGTTCAGTCAATTTTGAATCATTTTGAACAGGATGATGCCGGAACTGTTTTAAGATATATGTATGTGGATAATCTGGAAGAAAAAGTTGACCCGTCAGTTACAATGCGGGTGCTTGAAGATATCGGCAAAAATCTTCCGTCCGCAACAGAAGTTAATACAAATTTACTTGTCGAAAGAGTAAAAGCAACCGCTTCAATGATGGACCGACAAAAGCTGGAAGCAATGGTGCAGCGTGAAAGAGCCAATGTCCGCAGGTTTGTTTTTAATGCACTTGAAGGTGAATTTTATAAAATGCCACCCCGTGTTGCAGCGGTTATTGCCTCGCATCTGGAACATAGTGTATAATAAAATTAAATCATGATTATTAAAAAGAAAACTACCGGAAAACCTGAAATTTCCAAACCGGAAAACACAAAGGTTCAGCCGAAAGCGGAGGATTTGGGATATGCGCCGCTTCCTGAAGTTGAGCCGTCTTTTGCCGAACAGAATTTTGAAGAAGAAAATTTTGAAATGACGCAGGGTGATTTTTCGGATGATGCGGAACAACCTCAGGAGCAAGCCCCGCCGCAGCCGCAAGAGCCTGAGGAAATAGATCTTTTTAATCTGGATAATATAGACTTCAAGCAGCGGCACGAAAGAAGACGAGGCGACCGCAGACGGGGTTTCAGGCGTGTTGATGATCGAAATTTAATCTCCAGAGCCAGAGAAGAAGCCGACAGCATAAGAGAAGCTGCAAACAAGGAAGGTTATCAGGAGGGACTTAACAGGGCTGCGGAAGATCTTGAACAAATAAAAGGAACATTTACGGCATTTATGAATGCCCCGCAGGAAGTTTTTGAATATATAGCTCCTGATATTTTGGAAATAAGCATTGATATAGCCCAAAAAATTATTAAGAATGAAATAAAACAAAATCCGGAAGTTGTTATCGCAAAAATTACGGAAATTCTAAAAACACTTTCAAAAGAAGAACCAAAGGTTACGATAAGGGTTAATCCGGCGCAGGTAGGTATAGCAAAGCAAGGAATTCCCGATATGTTGAATGATGCGGGATTAGATGCAAAAATAGTCGTATTGCCTGACGAAACAGTGACAGAAGGCGGGTGTATTGTGTCAACCAACAATGGTGTAATTGATGCAACGATTGAAAGCCAGCTTGCAATAATTAAGGAGGCTCTGAAAGAAGTTTAATGGCAGCACAGGGATCAGCAGGAAGCACAAATTTAAGCGAAGTCGCAATGGCGATATTCGTTTTGCTGCTCATTGTTCTTTTGCTGGTAGAGCTGCCAAACTGGGTTGTAAACGTTTCTATTTGTTTGAATATTACGCTCGGTGTTGTCCTTTTGATGATATCGCTGTATGTAAAAAAGACACTTGAACTTGCGGCATTTCCGTCAATTATTCTTATCGGAACAATGTTCAGGCTTGTACTTTCAATTGCATCAACAAGGCTGATTCTTTCAAAAGGTGAAGCCGGAGAAGTTATCCACGCATTCGGGACCTTTGTAACCGGCGGTAACATGGTTGTCGGCGGTGTTATCTTCCTTATCATAACGGTTGTACAGTTTATGGTAATCACAAAAGGTGCGGAACGTATCGCTGAGGTTTCCGCAAGGTTTGCACTTGACGCTATGCCCGGTAAACAGATGACAATTGACGCTGACTTCAATGCAGGTTTGATATCGCCTGAAGAAGCGACCCAGAGACGTGAAGATTTGCAGAGAGAATCAAACCTCTTCGGTTCAATGGATGGTGCGATGAAGTTCGTAAAAGGAGATACCATTGCAGGTATCATTATCGTACTTATTAACATTATCGGCGGGTTGTGCGTCGGATGTTTAATGAACCAGATGCCGATTGAAGAAGCTGTTTCAAGATATACAATCCTGACAATCGGTGACGGTTTGGCATCTCAGGTTCCGTCGCTTCTGATGTCAATTGCGGCAGGTATCTTTATGACACGTGCTTCTGCCGCAAATTCATTGGGTTCTGATGTTACGGCTGAAATCAAAAGCAAACCGAATGCATTGTTTTTGTCAGCGGGGTTCTTGTTATTGCTGGCATTTACGGGGCATACGTGGTTCTGGCAGGGGACAGGACTTCCGTTTTTACCGTTCTTCCTTTTTGCTGTAGGACTTGCGATTACCGGATTTTCAACTCTTATTAATGCGGATGTTCAATCTCAGTTAGGGCAGTTGGAAAGCGTCAGACAGAACATGCAGGATCTTGTTAACCCGAACAGAATGTATGAGCGTTTAGGGGTTGATATTTTGAGCCTTCAGGTCGGGTCAAATCTGCTTGTAATTGCGGATCCGGATCAGGAAGGTCAATTGCTTGCTAAAATTGCGGCACTTCGTCAAAGAGTTACGGATGAACTCGGTTATATCTTGCCTAACATAAGAATTATGGATTCTTCGGCTCTGGATGCAAATGAATATATGATTCAAATCCGCGGCAACACTGTTGATACGGGGTATGTTTATCCCGGAAGGCTTATGGTTATTGCTGATCAGTGGGATGCTGTTAAAAAAGAGGTTCCGCAGGATGCGATTATCGGTATAGACCCGACTTATCAGACTCAGGCATACTGGATTACTCCGGATGATGCCAAGTCTGTCCGTTCGGTTGCGGCGTTTGATTCAACCGACGTTATTGTTACTCACCTTCAGGAATGTGTAAGAAAACACGTTGATGAAGTTATGACAAAAACGGATGTACTTAAACTTATGGAACTTGTCCGTTCTCAAGACCCGACACTGGTCAACGACCTTGTGCCGACTATTATATCCACAAGCGATTTAAGAAAAATCTTTGTCAACCTTATCAGAGAAAAAGTTTCGATTAAGGATATTATTTTTGTATTTGAAAGACTTTGCGATTATGCAAGATTTTCAAAAGAGCCTGATATTTTGTCTGAACGCTTGAGGGCGGCTCTGGGACGTCAAATCTGTCTTGCAAATGTTGAAGATGACAAAGTTTTGTATGCACTGACACTTTCGCCAGAGTGGGAAAAAACACTTGATGACAGCTGTCAAAGAACGGAGCTTGGAACTATGTTCCTTCTGAATCCGATGCAGGTGCAAGAATTGATTGAAACAACTGCCTCTACTATGGTGCGTGCGCATCAGGCATGCGGAAGAAACCCTGTTATCCTGTGTTCGCCAAGAATTCGTCTGCCTTTGTATCAGCTTCTTGAAAGGCATATTCCGACGATTGTCGTTATTTCTTATTCCGAATTGATTACGGATATTAAGGTCGAGGCGGTGGATACAATCGGTGAAAGTTATGCTATGTAAGGATTGTTTATGAAATCTTTCGTTTTGTTTTTAATAGGAATTTATCAAAAAATTTCAAAGTACACACCGTCTGTCTGTAGATTTTATCCGACGTGTTCGGAATATACCCGTCAGGCAATTTTGAAGTACGGGCTTAGAAAAGGCGGATGGCTCGGAATAAAACGGATTTGCCGCTGTCATCCCTGGAATGAAGGCGGTTATGATCCTGTGCCTTGAAATTTTGGTAAAATTAATTTATAATTAATATAGATATTATAAAAAAAAGGAGTATGAATAGTGTTGAAAATCAAGTATAGTAAGGTTTTTAGGGGGGGGGGGGCAACCGCATAACCCTTTTCAGAGAGCATTAGAACGTATATTACGACTGAAAAATTTTAACTATGACTATATTAAGAAACCGGCTTTTACTTTAGCGGAAGTTCTAATTACATTAGGAATACTTGGTATTGTAATAGCAATGACACTTCCCTCGTTGATTGGTAAATATAATAATCTTGTTTATACAGTGAAATTGAAGAAGGCAGTTTCGTCTCTGGAACAAACATTTCAGTATATTATGGCTGTAGAAATGGTTGATAGTCTGGAAGAGACGTCATTGTTTCAGTCCATATATTTTGATCAATGCGAAGAAGGACATTATCCTTCAGATTACGGGTGCGGAACGTTTTTTGAGGAGCTTAATAAGCTGCTTAAATCAAAACCATTTTTGCCGACAAAAGATTTACAAACTTATTCTTTAGACGGACGCAAGGATAACAATTCAAAAGGGCATTATTATTTGATTATGCCTGACGGCACTGCAATTAATCATTATTTTAGATTCTGGAAGAAGGCAAGAGGTTTTGAAAATACTACAAATATTACAAATGAGCCATACCGCAGACAAGGTTATTTCCGGTTTGATGTAAACGGTATGGCAGGGCCTAATAAATACGGACGGGATCTCTATTGGTTTGATTTGACCTCAACAGGTTTTTTAGTTCCTGCGGGAAGTATGAAATATTCATTGCTTAATAGTGGTGATGAAAGCGAATATTGGAAGAATGCTAACTCCTGCGGGCCTGCAAAAAATAAAACAACATCCGGAACTGGCTGCGGTGCAAGAATTATTGAAAACGGATGGGATATGGATTACTAATTTAATTCCGCTTGCTATACAAAAAATAGAATAAATTTGTCATCCTGAGGCTGTAATATCGATTCTGCGCTGCGCTCAGAATGACATTAAAATCTGTTCATCCTGGGGCTTCAGCCAAAGGAGCTGTTATAAGTTCAAAGAGATTTCTCGGAATTTCTCCTTAGAATGACAGGCAGGCGAAAAATCTCATTACTGTTTTGTACCGGATAATTTATGATTTTATTTCACCCATTTGAAACTGCGGACATAGTTTGTGCCGTCAATGTTTCCGAAGATTTCTGCCTGAAATACCCTGTAAATGTTCTGGTTATTTATGTTTGGAATTTTGTTTATTTCAGCCATAATCGCAGGATCCAGTTCGTTTCTGTTGATACCGGGGATTGTATTGAGAAGCGTGTTCAAAGATGCATTCTTAAGTTTGCCGAAGACGCTTGTGATATTGTTTGAAAGCGTTCCGTAAACATTCATATCAGCATTTGAATTTGAAAAATTGTAAGTGCCGTGAAGATACATGTTTAAGTCTTTCCCGCTTGAATAAATATTTATACTCTGAGCAATACCGTTTTTGATATTTATATTTCCGTTTATACTCTGAAATTCGCCGGTTTTAAGAGGAGTTATCAAATCAATAATGCTGTTGATTGAAAGCCCCGTAATACCGCCTTTCAGAAGGTTTCCGGCTTTTAGAAGATATTCCAGAGAACCGAGCTTTGGCATTTTGCCGTTTGCAACATTAAATGAGCCTTCTCCTTCAAGAGTGCTTGTGCAGGATTCGTGGCTTTTGGCGTCGCAACTTAAGGCAACATCGCCCGTGATTGAGCCAAATAGCTGGTTGTGCAGGTCAAACAGAGTTTCTGACATAATTTGAGCATTGGAATCCTGCATATGCATTAAAAGGTCAACCTTGTTTGTAAGAAAATCGTATTTTACTGACCCGCTGACAAGACCCTCCGCAAGTTTAAATTGGAAGTTTTTAACATCAAGAAGCATTTTATCATTCAGGCTGAGATTTGTTGAAAAGTCTTCTGCGTTGATGTTTTTGATTTTAACAGTGTCAGCATTTATTTGTGCATTTTTTATTACCAGTTGTGAAAGATTTAAGTTCTCAGCCTGTGCTGTTGCGGATTTTGAATGATAAAGATCACTTTCATAATCTCTTATGGCATCGGTTATTTTGTTGATGTTTAAGTCATTAAGTTTAATTTTCATGTTGTCAAGTTTGTACGGCGGTTTAAGGTTATTTATCATTTCGGCTGAAAGATTGACTCTGTTAGTCAGCACAACGCCTTTGGAATTAATCATGATTTTATCTGGTTTAAAATTGAGGCTGATATCATTGATTGTTGAGTCAAAGAACGGAATATCAATACTGTTAATTTCAAATCTGCCAAGAATTTTCGGAACCTGTGAGGTACCGTTTATAAGCAGGTCGGAGGTGAAAATTCCCTGTTTCATAAATGGTTTTCTAAATATAATATTGAAAATCTTTGCATCTGTCGGGTTTTCTGTTTTTACACGGAAGTTTTTGAATTTTACGTTGTTATCCGGCAGAAACTCAACTGTCCCGTTTGAAATTAGCTGGGTATTTGAATATTTTTTATTATTTTGCGAAGTTATAATTTTGTCATATTTGAAATCATTTACTTTTATGCCTGAAGGTGTGTAAATGCCGTCAAGATAAAGTTTAACCGCATTTGCAACGTCGCCGATTGTGGCACCCATATAGTAGATATTAGAATTTTCTTCTATTTTTACGTCTGTTTTTGTTGAGATTTTATCCTGTGTGCCTTTAATTCTTGAAGTTACGTTTAGATCACCTTTAATTTTTATCGGATAAACCGCTTTGTTATTGAAAAATTGATCAAAAAATTCCTGAGTAGGCTTTGCATTCACATACAAATCAAGTTCGGGATTTTTATAAAAATTGAATACTTTTCCGTCAACAAAGACCGGCATTTCTCCTGCATAGGCATTGATTTTGTTGAGAGAAATCACATTGTTGCGAACATGAATGTTCCCGCTGTTGAATTTTACTTTTAAGTGTTTAGGTACATATATAAATTCTGTATCATCAAGCTTCGTGAAGAAAGAAAGGTTGTTGTGGCGGATTCTTGCTGTTATATCCAGAATCCCTTTCAGACCTTGCAGATCATCAGGGTTGAAGCTTGAAGGAAAAATATCAAGAGATTTAAGATTGTCAAGATTTTCAAGGTTAAAATTAGACATTGAAAAATATCCGTTTACATCCTGATTTTTGTTCATAATATTAGAAATATCTGCAGTCAGGATATAAGGATTATTTTTGAAATTGCCCTGAAGTGGAGAAAGTTTGAAATGTGAATTTTTAATTGTAAAAGCCCCGCCATCTGTAATAATTGCACTTTTGCTTCCTTTGTTCGGATATATTTTGCCTTTGACGTTAAGGCCGTTGTAATTTATATTGTCAACAGGGCCTTTGTAATCTGCTATAAAACTTGTGCTGATTGTTGCAAGATCTTTTGAAAACGGAAGTCTTTTCCCTTCCGGAAGAGCCAGCTTTGCGCCGTCAGCCAGTGTAAATTTGTCAGAAATTACTTTTACATCAAGAATGTTGTCATTGAACTTGCCGCCCAGATTTAGTTTTGAGCTGCCAATTCCGGAAGATAAAATAAAATCCGCATTCAGATTCTCAAAATTGACAAATCCTGTGAGGTTTTTAATTTCAGATGGTATTTTATCTATTTTAACAATGTTTTCTTTCAATTCAAGTCTGCCGTTTGCAAAAATATTTTTGTTAAATACGACATCATAAACATCTTTAACTTGGCCTGTCAGATTTAACTGAACATTCATTAAACCCCGTGCTGATTTAATTGGTTGCATAAGATTTTGAATATCTTTGAGCATCGGGGATGTTTTTATAATTTTTAAGAGATTTGCTGAATTCTGATTAAGACTTGATACTTTAAAATCAAGAACTCCCAGCAATGTGCAGGTTCCGTCGACAGAAACCGGCTGTCCGTATAAAGAGGCGGTTTGGGTTTTAAAATGAGTATTCTGGTCGTCAAAAGTCAGGGAACCTTTTCCGTTTGTGAGAGTCATATTGTGAATATCAAGAAATGAAGCTGTAGTGTTGTTAAAATTAAAAACACCCCATGCGTGCGGATTTTTTACTGTTCCGACAACGTGAAGGTCAATATTGCCTTTTCCTTTGATATCCATAATCGGAACAGGTCCGAGATCAAATCTCAATATTCTATGCAGCGGATTCAGAACGTTCTGTGCGGTTTTTAGGTCAACATTATTTGTACTTGTGATTTTTAAGTCGGCAGATCTGTCTTTGTACAAATTTATGTCGCCTTTTACAAAAACTGTCTGTGTTGTGCTTGCCGGAACTGTAGCGTCAAGTTCTGTGGCGTCGCCTTTGAATTTTAATTTAACAGTAGCTTTGGGTGTTCCGTTCGGGATTGGTTTTACAAGGTAGCCTTCCGTGGATAAAATATTCCCATTAACTGACGGTTCCGGCATATCCCCTTTAATTTCCAGATTGCCCATTATATTTCCGTAATAAGGGTATTTCTTTAATAAATAAAGATTGGCTTCCCTGATAAGATTCTCTTCCCCGGGAAGTAGCGGAATAATATTTTCTATTTTTGACGGATTGATTGCGGCTTTTATATCAAGAAATGGTTTTTGGGTATTGAGTTTCTCTATATTTCCCGAGAAAAGCATATCTATACCGTTTGATTTTATGCTGAATTCATTTATGCCTATACCGTTTTTAATAATATTTAATGAAGAATTAATATTAATTGTGTCAGTGGAATAAATTGATGCGGCTTTGTCTTTTTGTAGAAGTCCGAAGTCGGCAATTGAAGCTTTGCCTTTTATTTCTTTGTGACCTTCAGTGTCCGTTGTTGTTGAAATGTCAAGGTTTAAAACTCCTGTCAGTTTTTCAAATTTGTTTCGTGAAAGATATTTGGCATAAGTTGAAAAGTCGGCAAGGTTAAGGTCTTTTATTTTTCCGTTGATGAAAACTTTATCTTCGGAAATTTTTTCAATCGGGAGTTTTACGTCGACATCTGCAACTATTGACGCTGTTTTATTTCCGACAAGAAGATCGCTTTGCGTTGTGAATTTTACACGTTTGTTGTTTGTAAAATCATACAGCACAAAGTCTTGTCCGTTCAGTATGATATTTTTATTAACGGTTTCGTCTTTGAGGCTAATGTTGTAATTTTTGAGTTTTAATGCGGCTTTGTTCAGCGTAATTTTTGGCTGGGTCATTCCGATAATCGGATATTGTCCGAGTTTCAGGCAGGAATTTTTATCAAAAATCAGATTAACTTTTAAATTTTGTCCGCTGAAACTGCTGATTTCGGCTTTGCTGAAAATTAAAGGCAAAAGTTTGATTCTTGTGTTAATACCGTCAAACACAAGTGCTGTAGAGCCGTCGTTGTTTAAGATTGCAAAAGTATCTGCTTTAATCCAGACGGCCGGAAGATAACCCATTTTGATTTTGGGATTTTGAATTTTTGTATCAAAGCCGAATTCTTTTTTTATGTAACTTTTTAAAAATGTGACTGTTTCAGGGGTATTCAAAACAGCAGGAATCCCGAAATAATATCCCCCGTATAATACTGATGCCGTCAAAAGGCTTATGATAATTTTTTTACTTATACCCATTTCTTTTTCGTATTATACGACAAATATTCCTGTTTGGAAAGTTTTTTAAGTGAGGGGTGAGGCGAGGTTGAAGAGTTGAAAAGTTGAACTGTTGAAAGGTTGAATAAGTGGAGCGTGAGAAGAATGCCCCACTTATTCAACCTTTCAACCCTTCAACAAACAATTAATATTTTTCGCAAAGAACTTCAAAATAAGCTCTCGGGTGATGGCAATTAGGACA
>CALUTA010000013.1 GCA_944323585.1 Candidatus Gastranaerophilales bacterium | reverse complement strand
TCATCTTTTATACCGTCAAGTTCAGCCTGTGCTATAAATTTAAGCGGATTTTTTCTGTTTGACGGTTTTGTTTTTGCAAACGGAATATCTTCTCTTGTCGCAATTTCTAAGATGTTGTCGAGAAATTCAGGAGAATTGAATTTTCCGCCTTTAAGAATACTTTCGACCTGAGTTTTTGAAAGGTATTTTACCCCTTCTATGGATGGCTGAAGGTCTGCCATTTCTCCGGCAAGTTTTGAAAGCTTGGCATAATCGGTATCTGAAACTTGATTTTTCAACGCTGTGCGGAAGTCGTCAAGTTTAATCGCATCCTTATCTTTGCCGAGGAATTTATCTTTTAAGGTTGTATCCATCAAATTCATATGAGTATCATTGCCGAATACTTCTTTTTTGAAATCTTCAACGCTCATTTTGCCGTTGTGGGATTTTATCAGTTTTGAAAGTTCATCTGTTGCATATTTGGCCGAAACAGGGTCTAATCTTGTTTTTCTGCCGTCTTCAAGCTGGTTCAGCCATTTGTTCATATTTGGCATGTTGAACATGTAAAAATAAATTGATGTCAAATCTCTGATTAGAATTTCACGTCTTTCGTTATTGTTTCTTGCCATTATTGTACGTCCGCCTGCTATACCGACATCTGTTGACAGAAGCTGGTATTTTGCATCATTTTCAAAATGGTTGGCAAGTGTCAGAAGCGTTTGGGTTCCATTTAAGCCCGCAAAAGAGGTGTTTTTTGTTTCTTTGTTTTGAGATGATTTATTTAAAAATTCATCCATTGTAACTTTATTAAATGGTTGTGGAATTGCGGGTTGTAATGTTTGTGCCGGCTGTTCCGGATTTTTTCTGTGTCTTCTTAAATAACTTGTTATTGACTGGTTAAGTCTTGGCACCAGAAAGCCGACAAGACAGTTTGCTAAAATTATGCTGCTTGCAACTTTTGCAAATTTGAAGTTTGCAATTTTCTTTTCGGAAATGTTGTATTTTTTGATGTAGTTTTTGAGCGGGTTGTGAAGTGAATCTTTACCTACATCAAAGTTTGTGTCAGGAAGTTTGAGAATTTTGTTTCCGACAAAATGGTCTATAAGTTTGTTAAAACCTTTAACTCCGCTGAACCAGAACAGAGCACCTATCATTTCTTCTGTGATACGTTCTCTGCCTTCATCAAACCCGCCTCTCTGGTATGCTTGATAAGTTCTGCCTGCTTCGACGCAGGCTTCAAGTAAAATTAGAGGAGCAAGGCCTCTGCTTGCCATACTTTTTACAAAATGTCTGGTTGTGTATGGAGTTTTGGTTGGTGTTCGGGTAACTGTAACCATATTTGTCAATTCCTGTCAAATGTTATAATATTCCTGAAATTTTTTTTTTGCTATATTGATTATCTAATTTAATACTTTGTTACACTATTGATTTAAAGTTTTGTTAAGTTTTAAAATATAGATGGCAAGAAAATTCCTTTACGGGTTTTTCAAAAAGTGTAAGAAGGTGGTTAAAAATGCCAATAAGTCAAGTAAATTCAAACGTCCAACCAAATTATTATTCACCAGTATTTACCTCAAAAAAACACAGGCATGATAAAGATAAACCTCTTAATAAAACCGGTGTCCTGTTGTCTTCTATGGCGGGTGTTGGTGTTGCTTCTGCATTAATTGCAAAAAAACAGGGCTTTTCATTAAATCCGAAAGTTATATTTTCACAAAACCCTAAAAATTGGGCAATGTTGAAAATATTTAACAAAAATAAACCTGATGCAAAATTAATGGAAATAGAAGAACCTCAAATTCTTGCTCTTGCTGCTGGTTCAGCGGTTGGCGGGCTTGCAGGCGGTGCTGTTTTTGATGATAAAAAATATTTCAAAGGAAAACTCAGAGAAACGGTAAACCAGCTTTTGGGTAATGTCCTTGTACCCGTAATTTGTGTCGGCGGAGTTTCAAGACTTTATGACAAATACAAACGTCAGATTTTAAGCAATGTTCCGCAGGCTTCGGGTGAAGTTTTCAGCAAACCTGTTAAAATGTTTAATAAAGCCTTAAAAGTAATTCCTTCAGCAAGTATGACGTTGGCAGCTCTCGGGGTTGGCATTGTTTGCGGAAATAAGCTTTCCAATTTTATTAACGAAAAAATTTATCATAAACATGTTGACAGAAAAATCAAAAAGACTGATTTTGCACCGCACGTTGATGATTTGAGTATGGCGGTTACATTGATGGCGGATAAATCTCCGCTGTCTACGGCTATTACAAGAACCGTGCCGGGATTTTTATGCGTTCCGGGGTACCAAATTGGTAGCCATAGAGATTAAGTATTGATTTTTAATTCAAAAAAGGGCGGATGCTTTTTTAAGCATCCGCCCTCGTGCTTTATATTTTTTATTCTTTTTCTTTTAAAACATCTGCATAATGCTGGAGTTTATCAAGAAGTTGGCCGTATTGGGCATAAAGTTCTTCTCTTTTTTGAATTATTTTTTCGTCTTTATGCATATCATTGTTCAGCTGATTCATATAATCTACGAGCTGGCGGTCGATTGAGGCTTGAAGCGCCGTTTTTAAAACTTCCGGCATGTTAAGTGCTGTCGGTGTTTCGCTTGAAAGATTTTCGTAATATTTGTCCTCAAAATCCGGTGCCAGTCGTTCTCGCCAGAATACAGGGTTTTTATCTCCGCCAATGTTGTAGACAATTCCGTTGTCAGTTATACCAAGAAGGTCTGCAAATGATATTTGAATCTTTTTCTTTAAGAGGAGTTCTGCAAATTTTGCCTGAACTATTGCCATATCCGCTTTTGCAAGCTCATCACCTGTTTTTGGGGTTCCGTCCGGAAGTGTATTAGAAATCTTATCACAAAATTTAATGTTTTCTTTTTCTCTTTGGGGATCCTGATTTAGATAACCTGCCAGATATCTCGGCTCCCAGGCCTCTTCTTGTCTTATTGCACCGCCGTTTCTTTTAAGCATGTTTAATACAGGTATCGAATCGTGGGAACCCAGCAGATACCAATCATTCGGGTTATTTTCATCTTTGCCCCTTTTGTAATCAAGCATAATCATGTGCGGAAGATTATTTTGTTCATAATAAACTTTTTTAAATAAAGTTGGTTCACTGCATAAGTTTTCCCAGACAGGTGCATTTTTATCGGTTATGTTTTTTTCTTGTAATGCGGGGAATACAATTTTGTACAAAATCTTTTCATAATCCGAAAATTTATCTATCGGTGTTCCTGCTTCAAACAATTGCGAAAGATAACGGCAGTAAAGCGCATCTTTTATTTGTTTTCCGTTCTCATCATATTTTATAGAGTCTTCACGGTAAATAAATGGTTCTATCAGTCCCATTGCGTGGTCGATTCTGAGATTTTCGCAGTTCTCAAGCGCATGTCTTAGTTTTTCTCTTAAAAATTCTCCGCCGATATTTAATTTGCCATCTTGAGTGAAGAGTTTCTGAGGATTAATTACAGGTACTCCCCAGGTCTGGTGCGGTTTATTTGGGTCATATTCCGGCGCACCCATATAATATCCCTTCAAAAAAGCTTCTTTATACCGCCAGTAGTCCATCTTGGAACAGCCGACCAGAAGATCAGAAAAATATGTGAATCCGATACCATCACGGAATTCTTTGTTTTCTTTTATTTGTTTTGTTACAATGAATTGTTCAAATTGATATTCTTCAATTGATTTGTGAAATCTTTTTATGAGAGACGCATAATGTTTTTTTGCCTTAATGTTATCTTGTCTTGTTAGAATCATTAAATCAGAATCATATTCCGGCCAGTTGTCGCAGTCTTCATCACCGTATAAGGTTGATAAAACTCTGTAAAGCCCTTCTTCTTCGGTTTGTTTGCCTTTTTGTGCTTTAAATTCTTCAAATTCTTTGTTTAGTTGAATTGCTTCCGGCTGGCCTTTGGCAAGATTTGCTTTAAAGTTTTTGTAACTTTCGTTCAATGCCTGAAAATAAACATACTTTGCTTCTGCAAAATTGGAAAGTCTGTAATTTTTATCGTCTGCATCTGCCGGAATCGTTAATTTTTCGTAGCTTTCTTCAGATAAAATTTTTCCGTATTTTTCTGTTGTAAGTGGCTTGAGGTCTATGAAAAGAAAGTTTTCGTTGAGGGCTGATGAATTGTATGGTGAATAGTTTTTGTCATCATACAAAATCATGCCGTTAGGCCCTAGCTGGTTTCCGTTAAAACCGTATAATTTTAGAAAATTAATCCATCTGGTTGCCCCTTCGCCGTATGGGGAACCTACAAATGAATCACGACCGGCTGCCGGAAAAACAGAACCATGTGTTATTGCAATCCGCTGGTCTGTGCCAATTGCTTTGAACCCGTCATCCATGGCTTTTTGAAGGTCTGGTTCTTCTTCTTTTGTCGGTCGTCTGCCAAATGTAGTATGATTGAGTTGTATTCCGTTATTTATTCCTGTGATGCGCATACTCTTCTAAAAACCGTGAATATTTTTTTTTGCCAGATGATAGAAAATTTTTAAACATTTGCAACAA
Organism: Candidatus Gastranaerophilales bacterium; assembly: GCA_944323585.1. Lineage (GTDB taxonomy): Bacteria > Cyanobacteriota > Vampirovibrionia > Gastranaerophilales > Gastranaerophilaceae > Scatenecus. The sequence goes on along the minus strand of CALUTA010000013.1, from coordinate 15,100 downwards.
TTTCTATTCCGAAATTGCATCCGATTTCTTCTCTTGCGAGAACCACAACGTTATTCAGGTAGTTTGAAAGAAGTGAGAAAAACAGATGTCTTAATTCCAGAGGTACAAGAATTTTGGGTTCTTCTATTTCCAGTTGTTTTGCTTTTTTGGCTATTTTTTGTGCTAATTTTTCTGCAAAATCGCCGTCTATTTTTATTATGAAATCATCGTCTTCTTCAAAACTCGGCATAAATGCGTCTAATGTTTTTTCTGAAACTTCAATAAGACTTATGACTCCGTTTTCGTTTGCGTAGTTTGAGCAGATTCTTCTTGAAAGTGCTAAGCGAACTTTTTTCAGAAGATCTGATTTTGCGCCTTCTTCTGCAAAATCATTCATTTTTTCAAAAAGATAAGAGATATCTTTTATTGAAACTCTTTCTTTTATAAGGCTCGTCAAGACAAATTTGAGGTCTGAAAGTGTCATAAAATCAGGAATTAAATTCGCAACAAGAAATTCATTTTTTTTACTTACGACATCTATATATTTTTCTATGTCGCTGTAGTCCATTAATTCGTCTATATATTTTATTGCTGAATATTCTAAAGCTCTTGCAATATATTCGGCCCCGTTAATTCCTTTTTCCCAGAAATCTTTTGTTTTGCTTTTTTCTATCCAGACAATTTTTTTGCCTGTTATAAAGTCTGTATCGCAGATAGAATTTTTGATTTTTGTTTCAAGGTGAAGGTCGTCAGCAAAATACATTGTGTAATTCGGATAAACACATGCTCTGTAGACATCCATGCCTCGAATTTTTATTGAAAATTCATAAGGGTTCAGATTGTCGTCATCCTGAAAAATAATTTTAGGAATAATATATCCAAGCTCCTCAGTTAATTTCAATCTTGTTTTTACTGTTTCAGCAAGAAGTGTTTCCTGTGCATATTCGGATTCGTTTTCTACATATTCAATTAGTTCTTCACTCAAATGAATTGCAAGTTTTTCTTCTGTTAATTTTTCAAACATTACATCAGGCGATGTTGTTTTGGCTAATGTCAATTTTAAATCATCAAGTTCTTTCAGGTTCGCAGAAATTTTGTCATTAAGTTTTTTCCTGTTAACTGAAGCGGGGGCTTCTTTCTCAAGTTCTTTTTTTATTTTTGTAATTTTATTCTGTTGATTTTTTATTTTTGCTTGAATATCAAGGCATGCTTCATAAGGTGAAAGTTTCGGAGAAAGCATTTTCTCCATCTGGCTTTTGAATGTGGAAATATTTATAACATCAGATGTTGAAAATTCTTCTTCCTGTTGTGTTTCGCTCATAAAAATGCAGTTGAATTTTACCCCGTCATCTGTTTCGATTTCGTTCATGCTGTATAATTCCCAGCCGTTCATTGACATTTCGTTCAGAAGGTTTTGAAGTTCCTGCATGTTTTCTCCCGAACAGGTTTTTATAATATACTGCATTTTTTTGTTAAACATTTCTTACTCCTGATTTCTATCTTTTTCGATTAGAATTTTTAATGCTTCAATGGCGGTTTTGATTGCTCTGTCAGTGTCGTGGATTACCGGATTGTCGAGATTTAATTTTTCTCTTTCCTGATTTGCCACTGTCAAAAATACCGACCCTACCTTCACATTCAGTGCGCTCCCTACAACAAACAGGGCTGCTGATTCCATTTCTGAAGCTTTGCATCCCAATCTTTTCCAGGCTTCCCATTTGTTGATTAATTCATAACTTACGGGAGATTTTTCAGGGCTGTGCTGTCCGTAAAAAGAATCTTTGCATTGAACTATTCCTGTATGAAACGGGTTATTTAATTTTTTGCAGGCTTCGACGAGCGCATTTGTGATATCCAAATCTGCAACGGCAGGGAATTCTATAGGAGCGTATTCCCTTGAAGTCCCTTCCATTCTGACAGCTCCGGTTGCGACAACGATATCTCCGCCTTTAACATCAATATCAATGCCTCCGCAGGTGCCGACACGTATGAATTTTTTTGCGCCGATTTTGACAAGTTCTTCTAACGCAATTGAGGCTGATGGCCCGCCGATGCCTGTTGATGTAACTGTTACTTTTACTCCGTTCAGGAAACCGGTATATGTTGTATATTCACGCCTGTCCGCAACAAGTTCCGCATTATCAAAATACTCTGCAATTTTTTTGCACCGTTTCGGGTCTCCGGGCAAAATTACATATTGCCCGACGTCACCATCTTTCAACCCTATATGGTATTGTTCACCGTTTTGTGAATATTTCATTTCAAAATCCTTTCAGACTGTGTGCTTAAGGCATAGTTTTAAGTTTTTGGATTACAAGATCAGTAATGTCTACACCGCCGATGAATACTGCGTTGGTGTCGAGAATTGCGTCAAGTTTTTGTTCTACAAGAACCTGTTTGGCTGCGGCCTGTATTTTATTGTAAACTTGTTCGCCTTTTTGAGCTTGAAGTTTCATCAAAGCTTCCTGTTTTGCGTTGAATTCTCTTGCTGTTGCATCTTCAAAGTTTTGCTTTTTCAAAGGTGTATCTAAAGCTTTGTATTGTTTTTCTTTATCTACCATATACTGTTGAAGTTCAAGTCTTTTTGCATCAAGTTCCTTAACGGCAGATTGGGCATAAGAATAATTAGCCTGAACTTTTTGATAATCAATATAACCTACTCCGCCAGCGATTGCTTTGCTGCAAAATCCGCACATTGCTAATGCTAATGCTGCTATTGCCAGATTTTTTTTCATATTACCTCCTTATGTCTTTTCTAATATATTAAATCACCTACACCAAAAGTAAAGTATCCGCTCGGATTTCCGTTTTCGCCGGGATTGGTGAACGGAATACCGTAATCAATTGATAACGGACCCATTCCCGGAATATAAAGTTTCAAACCGACACCTGCCGAGATTGCTTCAAGCGGTCTGTCGTACAAAGTATTTGTAACTGTCGGGTTGAATACTTTACCGGCATCAGCCCAAACGGTGAATCGAATGTTGTTTAAGAAATTAATTTTTCTCGCAAGCCGTGTTCTATCCAAAAACGGTATGGGGGTTGCAAATTCTGCCGATCCCATAATGAATGCATCGCCTGTTCCGACACCGCTCATCTTGAAACCTCTGATTGTGTAAGGGCCGCCTAATCTGTACATCATAACTTCAGGCATATCATCTCCGTGGATTTTGCCGCCGCCTTTAACTGTGAATGACAATGATGATTTTTTGCCGACCGGTATGTAGTGTTTGAATGACCCTGTTAATTTACCGTGGGTTTTGCCAAAATCAAGCAGACCGATTTCTTCGTCAAACCTTAAGCTTGCAATTGTTCCTTTTCTTGTGACGGTTCCGCCTTCTCTTGTGTCAAAGATTAAGGCCGGACTCAATGACATAAACAAACCGCCGTCAAGCTGCTTTGCACGTTCTTCAATCGGAATGTTATATCTCTGGTAAAGACTTGCAATTTTGTTGAAGTCGCCTTCTTTTACATTAATATTTTCAACTCCGAGAGAAAAAGTTGAGGTTAAGTGTTTGTTGCGTTTCATTCTGTGAGCAACGGTTATTTCACCGCCGAATCTTTGTTCTATTGCCAGCGGAACCTGATAGCTTCCGAAGTCGCGGAAGAATAATTTGCTCATTAAAGACGTATCAGCGTTGAAGAAATACGGCTCAAAGAAACTCAATTCAACCTGAAGGTTCATTCTTCTCATAATTGATGCGTCGTTAAGAATTACACCGGAACCGACAAGGCCGTTAAGTGAAACTCTCTGGTTTCTTCCTCTGAAGTTGTTGTCTGCAATACCGAGCGACCCGAATACACCGGTTACGGTATCAAGACCGCCGCCGATTGAAATGCTTGCTGTTCTTTGTTCCTGAACATTTATTGTAATGTCGTAAGCATCCGGCATGTCTGCACACGGGGTAATTTCCCTTGTTACGTCTTTGAATGCCTGTGAGGCGTAAAGTCTTACGATATCTTCTTTCAGAAGGTTTTCGTTATAGACCATTCCGGGTTCCGATAAAACGTTTCTTTCGATTACAAAGTCTTTTGTTTTTTCGTTTCCGGCTATCAAAATACGGTTGATTGTGCCTTCTTTTATGCTTATGTTGATTGTGCCGTCCGGATCATCTGTTACGGAATCTATTCTTGCTAAAATATAACCTTTTGAAGCATAACACATTTGAATTTTTTCTATTGCTTCATTTAATTTAGCTATATTTTGCGGTTTACCTTTCATGTCAATCAGATATGAAAGGATTTCTTCGTTGGAAACAACGGTGTTTCCTTCAATTGTAAAGTCGGTAACCGGAGCGTTTTCTTCCAGGATGATTTTAAGAGTAATTGTTCCGTCTGGATTGTTTACAGGAATTGCACGCATTTTTTCGCTGAAATATCCCATTTGATAAATATTTCTTAAATCTTCCTGAACAAGATCACGGCTGTATATTTCACCTTTTTTTTGTTTTAAACTGCTCATGATTACATCAGGCGAAATTACATTCGTTCCATGAATTTCTATGTCTTTTATGTATTTTTCACTTCTTGAAGACGCTCTTGAAACTGCCGGAGTTTCATTTTCTTCAAACTGGCTGTAGCCGTAATTCAGGTTTGGTGAATCCGGTGAAGATTGTTGGTCGGTAGCCTGATTAGGAAGGGAAATCGGTTGTTCCGTATCTTCAACAGGAGCTGATTGATATGAATTTGAAGGAATCTTTTCTTTGTCTTTTTTGTGTTTGAAAATTCCCCAGAATCCTTTTTTTTCTGTATCCTGCACTGCGGAATTTTCCTGTTTTTCTTTTTTTACCTTTTGTTTCTTTTCTTTTTTAATTTCCGGTTCCTGAGTTGGCTCATCTGATTTTTTGTCTTTTTTAAAGTTAAATTTTATCTTTTTCTGTTTCTGGGGTTTTGTAGAGTCTTCAGACGGAATATCCTGAGCGGCAGGCTGGTCGTATACAAAATTTTCAGCCATGTCGCTGCCTGTTGTATCCATCGTGTTATAATCCCATAAACTGTCTGCTCCCAAGCTTGATAACGGATACAATGTCATTAATGATAATGATATGATTAATGTATATATGATATTTTTTGATTTCAAAAAATCAGGATCCTCAAATCTTCTCTATTATAAAAATATTATATCATAAACTTATAAAAGTGAAAAATTTAATGTTAAGATCCGAAACATTTGTTTATATGTCCAGAACCCGCTTGTAGACTTCATTTTTGCTTATGTCGTAAAGTTCCGATAAGATTATTGAAATCTCTTTTGCTCCAAATTTTTTCTTTTTTAATTTTTCGATTTTTTCATCAAAATCTGAAATGTCATGTTTTGCATTTTGTGCATAAATCATTCCGACAATTTCACCTTTAAGAGGATTTGTTTCAAAGTGTTTTAAAATGTTATCGGCACTGTCTGAAATTACTTCCTCAAATATTTTAGTAAGTTCCCGTCCGATTGAAACTCTGGGATTGCTGCGGGTGTTTTTTATAATTTTAATTGTTTCAAGAAGTCTGTTAGGGCTTTCGTAGAATACAATATTTGTGTCTTTGTATTTTTTTAAAAGGTTTTCAATTTGATTTTGTGATTTCGGTAAAAAACCAGCAAAATAAAAATCTTCAGTTTCTCGGGCATTTTGGGATAAAAATGTTGCAACGGCATTTGCGCCGGCAAGTGCTGTGATGGAAAAATTCTCTTTTCTCAATTCTTCTACCAGAATGCTTCCCGGGTCGCAGAAAAGAGGGGTGCCTGCATCTGATACAAGTGCGATTTTTTTTCCGGATTTTAAAAGTTCTTTAAATTTATCAATACGTTCTTTTTCGTTGAACTTGTGATACGAAATACATTTTGTTTTTATGTCGAAATGATTTAGGAGTTTTTGGGTAACCCGCATATCTTCGCAGGCAATTAAGTCAACTGCTTTTAAAACGTCAATTGCTCTTAAAGATATATCTCCAAGGTTCCCGATAGGTGTTGGAACTATGTATAAATCGTATTCTTTCATAAATCAATTTTAGCATGAAAAATCTTAGCTTTTGAAATATAAAAACTGGTCCTCAAAGACTGCTGTTAAATTTTTTTTCAAGCTTTTGTTTTGTTCTGTCAAGAATTTCGTTATAATTTATGCATACCGGAGTAGGTTTTGAAGTTTTTGCGACATCCAGAAAAACTTTTGCATTTTTAGGCTTATTGCCGTTGAGAAAACTTTTTGAATTTGCAGAGTCTATCCTTGCCGGAACTATCAGACCGCTTTCGCTGAACTTTTCGAGGTTTTCTTTTGACGATAAAAATTTAATTAATTTTGCGGCTTCCTCTTTGTGCTTGGAATCCGCAGAGATTGCCCAGCCTGAGGCGTCAAGCGGTACAATGCTGCCTTTAGTTCCTTTTGGAAAAGGTGCAACATCCCAGTCAAAATCAGCACTTTCTCTGTATTTTGGAACAAGCCATCTGCCTGAAAGGTGCATTGCTAATTTCCCCTGCAAAAACATCTGGGCCATTGTGGCGCTTGCACTTTCTGATTGCATCGGGGCAACGTGGTATTTATTTCTCAAGTCAGCATAAAAATTCAATCCGTTTTGGCTTTCCGGAGTGTTAAGAATTTCAGTTTTGCCGTCATCCGAAAGCAGTCCTCCGCCTTCGCTCATTAAATACGGCAGATAAAAGAGAGGATCTTCTTCAAAACTTATTCCAAAGATTCCTTTTTCGTGGTCGGTTGCGGCTTTTGCCAGTGTCAAAAAATCATTGAATGTGGTGGTTTCATCAGGATAAGGGAGGTTATTTTTATCAAAAATATCTTTGTTATAAAAGATGACAAGATTTGAAATATCTCTCGGCACCGCATAAATTTTACCGTTCCTGCTCATTGCTTCAACGGCTTTCGGGTAGAAGTTTTGGTCAACGAGATTGTAATCGGTGAGGTCTTCAAGTTTTCCGGCGTTTGCATAGACAGGAAGGTATTGGTTGTTTAAAAACACAACGTCAGGCGCAGTGTTTGAGGCAAAAAGCAGGTGAAGTTTCTGAAAATAGTTTTGCGGAATGTGCATAAAATCTATTTTTATATCAGAATTTTCTTTCTCAAACTCTGAGAGAATTGGTTTTAGAATATCAATTTCAGATTTTGAACCCCAGCTTGAAAATTGCAGATGAATTTTTGAATCTTTTGATGCACATCCGCTGGCAAGCATTGCTAATATTATTACAGTAAACAGTATTTTTACTGTTTTAAACATCCTCTCTCCTATCAGAATCTAAAAAACGGAGCCTTATTTTTTTAAGGCTCCGAAAATTTTATATTCTATAATTCAATCAAAACGCCCATATTGTCTTTTCCGACTTCTACAAGCGATTTGAAGTTATCGGCTTTAACCATATAAACATTCGGGTTGTCCATTCTTACCTGTAACGGCTGGTTGATATTTCTGTCGAATTTTTTGAGGACAAAAACTTCTTCGCCGATTCTTCCGACTATTGCTGACTTTCCGTCAAGTGAAACAAGATAGAATCCTCTGTTGGCGTCAATATTGAATCCTGATTTTACTATCAATCCGCTTAAGTAATCTTCTTTTGTTTCATTTTTTGTTTTGGTTATCGGGTTTGTAACTTTATTGTTTGGTTTTGATGTTTGAACTGTGTTTTGTTTCATATTTGCAAGACTATTTGCTACAACATCTGACAACGAACTTGTAACTTTTGATTTGTCATCATCGATTATGTTGAAGTATTCGTCAACAGAAATTACATCATAGTCGTTTTTATCTTCTTTGAATTCCGGTTTAATGTTCAGAAGCTTGTTGCCTGTTGCAATCAAATCTGAAACACTCAGGTTTGCATTTTTGAATAATCTCGGGTTTGTATGCAGCTGCGAATATCCGAGATTTACGTGAGGACCTTCTTGCGGAAGTTCAATTTGAACTCTGCGGTGTTTAATTTTTTTGTTTCTGTGAGTTTCTTCAAGTGAAACTTTTTCTTCAAAAGCTTTGAACTTGAATGATTTCATATTTTCGTGAATTGTATTGTCTTCTGAAACTGAGGTGTTGTCTGCTGCAAGTATTGTATCTGTTGACAAATCAGCCGGAGCAAGTTTTTCCGTTTCAATAATATCATTTTCTATTTGGGTCTTTTCTTTATTGGGTGAAGCATGAAGCATTCTTTCCAAACGTTCAAGCCTTGATTCTTTGACATATTTGGACTGAGCCGCTCTCGGGGCTGGTTTGTTTTGAACTTCATTGGCTGTATTTATCGGATTTTGCTGGTTTTGTGCTGTTGAAGCCTCTGCAGGCTGTTGTTTTGCCTGTTTTGTTTTGGTAATAAATGTATATTTTTCTTGATTAGCTTCTTCTGCTCTGGTTTCGGCTTCTGCTTTTTCTCCTGAAATATCCATATATTGCTGATATTTTTCCTGCCAGCTGAGGTTTTCGTTATTAATTATGTTGTCATAATTCTGGACAGGTTTTTTGCCGTTGGCAATGTTTTGCAGGAAAGAAGCCTTCAGTGCTTGAGAGCGCAAAAGAGAATTTCTTATAAGGTTGAACAAAGCCATCAGACAAATAAGCGGAACAAAAATCAAGGTTAAAGTAACCGGAAGATTTTTGGGTAACTTGTTTGTTATTTTGTGCATTAATGCTGATACTGTCTGACTGTCTTGAGTAATTGTGTTTGTTTCTGCTTCTGAATTTGTTGTTTCAGGTTGAATTTGCTCTGCTTGTACCGCCGGCTGCGTTGAAACTGTGTTATTAATATTATTCTGATTTGCTGCTGCTGTTGTTGGGGCTGTTCTGGCTGGTTCCGCCGGTTTTGGAGTAGTTTCTGTTTTTTGAGCGGAAACAGGCTTTATATTTGAATCTTTTGCAGGTTGAGCATTTGCAACCTTTGTCGAAACTTGTTTTTTATCAACTGCCGGTTTTGCTTCGGGTTTAGAAACTGCTTTCGGGGTAGTTTGTTGTTTTACCAGTTCTTTAGGCTGAGTTTTTGTCTGGGGTTTTGCAGCCGCAACTGCTGTTGATACTATATCAGCCGCTGTTTTGGTAGGTTGAATTTCTGGGAGTTTAAACCCTGCAGATTGTTTTGCCGTAGCAGTTGAAGCAGGCTGTGATACAGCATGCTGTGGTGCGGCGGTTCTTTTTTGTGCAATCAGGGCTCTGTATTCTCTTTCGCCTTCAGTCACCGGCATACTTTTAGCAGTGTTTGTTTTGATGTCTACAGGGCGGTTTGTAATGACCGTAACCTTTGTGTATCCGCCGGTTCCGTCGTTGACGGCCCGTACATCAACATCAGAAACCATATCTTTTACTGATGAAAAATCCGGTTTGCCGCCGGAAGCGCTGTTTACGTTCGGCATTAAGATGACATATTTGTTGTCGGATTTTTTCGTAACAACTACATTATCAGCATAAGGGCTTGATGTATAAAGAGTGAATTCAAGTCCGTCTGATGAGTTTCTTCTGATATCTACCTGACTGAGAGTATTGTCTGCGAATGCAGGGCGGCCTGTGAAATTGGTTAAACTTAAACATAATAGTAAAATAAGGCCGAATTTTTCGGAGTTTTTAATCATATTTTTTCCGTTGCTTTACCTACCACTTATATATTATATAATACATTGAGATAAAAAAAATTGCTAGTTTTTTAAAAAATTGATACTTTTGTGTTAAGATTGTAAACATGAAAAGCGGATTTGCAGCAATAATAGGACGCCCGAATGTAGGTAAATCAACACTTTTGAACAAAGTGCTGGGGCAGAAAATTGTAATTGCGACGGATAAGGCGCAGACTACAAGAAAGAGAATTAAAGGAATTTATACAACAAAGGAAGGGCAGATTGTTTTTGTTGATACCCCCGGAGTGCACAAACCTTTGAACAAACTCGGCGAATTTCTTCTTGACGAAGCAAAAGTTGCTGTTCCGGATGCTGATGTGATTTTGTTTCTGGTAGACGGCTCAGAACCCGCAGGAAAAGGCGACAGGTGGATTGCACAGAATATTCTGGAAACAGAAACTCCCGTAATTATCGTGATGAACAAAGTCGACAAATTAAAAAAGCCTGAAAAAGTTGAAGAAAATCTGCTTTCTTACAAAACTTTGTTTGATAAAAATCTGCCGGTTGTAAAAATTTCCGCAAAAACAGGACGCAACATTGATACTTTGATAAACAATATTTTCAAAAAACTTCCGGAAGGTGAACTCTTGTATCCGGAGGACGTTGTGACGGAAGAAACTATGCGCTCTGTGACGGAAGAAATTGTCAGAGAAAAAATTCTTCTGAACACTTCTGACGAAATTCCGCATTCTGTGGCTGTGAAAGTCGAACAATATCAGGAAGAAGATGAAATCGACCGTATTAGAGCAACAATTTTTTGTGAAACCAAAAGCCAGAAGGGAATTTTAATCGGTAAAAACGGTTCCATGCTCAAAAAAATAGGTATGGAAGCACGTCAGGATTTGGAAAAAATTGTTGAGAAAAAAGTTTTTCTGGGACTTGAAGTTAAAGTTGAAAAGGACTGGCGTAAAAAAGAATCTTCGCTTAAAAACTTTGGCTATGAGCAGGAATAGTATCAAAATATTTGCATAACTTATGATTTTTGAGGTGTTGGCTTATGTTGCGAAGGGCTAATTCTTTGCAAATTGTCTGAAAAATGCATACCAGTACTTCGGGTGTACAATGCAGTAAGGTCGTCTTTTCCAGAAATTTTTGTTCATTCTCTTTGGAGATATTTCAATCAAGAATATAAAAGTTAATATAGTCATCAGGATTTGAATTGGACAATGCTGAAGCTATAACAACACCTGCATATTTGCTGTAATCGTTGCCACATGATAAACATACATTAATATTTTGCATTGTTGCCTCATTAAATTGTTAGAACATACTAAATGATAAAAATAATGATATAAGTTATATTATTTTTAATATAATTTATATCATTATAAATATAAATTGTCAAGCGGTTTGTTTATTGTCTGCACAAAAGTTATCATGGTTAAATGGATTACAAATTTGAAAATATTACACTGTTGGATTTTGTAAAAACCTTAAGCGCATACAAAGGACTTTCGCTGAGAAAATTGCTTCAGCGTTTAAGTGAAAATCAGGATGGCAGCTCTTATTATCCGAGTTTTTATAACAAATTGAAAAATAATACGCTTAAATTTAAGGAAATAAACGACATTGCAAAAGTTTTGGGGTATGAGATAGTTTTCAGAGATATCAAAAATCCGTAAAAAAGTTTTCAGCCGTTAATATTCAGCTTGTAGCCGCCGCCGTAGATGGTTTCGATATACTTTTTCCCGTCGGAAATTTTGTCGAGTTTTGAGCGAAGGTGGCGGATGTGAACCCTTATTGTTTCAACGTCGTCGTCAGGAGCATAGCCCCAGATTTCTTTCAGCAGTTTTTGCGAGGAAACCATATTCCCGTGGTTCTGGAAAAGCAGATTGAAAATATCAAATTCAATCGGGGTCAGCTTTGCGATTTTGTCGTTGATTTGAACGCTGTAATTTTCAGGAAGAAGGGTGATTTCGCCAAGAGTTTGAAGTTCTCTTGTTGCGATACTTTCCGGAATCTGGTTTGAACGCTTTAGAAGTGCTCTCACTCTTACCTGAAGTTCTTCCATCTCAAATGGCTTCACAAGGTAGTCGTCAACACCGATATTAAAGCCTTTTACCTTGTCATTTACCTGTGAAAGTGCCGTCAGCATTAAAATCGGGGTATTTTTTGTTTCTTCGTTTTTGCGGATTCTTTGTGCAACCGTAAACCCGTCAACTTCCGGCATCATAACATCAAGGATTACAAGCGAAGGGTTTTCCTGTTTACACAGAGCAAAACCTTTTGTGCCGTCAAATGCCTGCACAACTTTATACCCGCAAAGCTCCAGATTTACCTTTATTAACTCATTTATTGCGCTGTCGTCGTCAATCACGAGAATTTTATTGTTCATAGCCTAATTTTATAATAAAAAATCTCCATTGTATTACAGGGTTAATAAAACTTAATAAATATTGCCCGCAAAGATTATCTGTAACAGTGCATTTCAGGGGTTGAATATTTAAAGTTTTGTAAAAAAATAAAATTAAAGTGTAAAAAATACAAATTTTTTATTTTTTGTAGTAATATGTTGATTGCAAATTTGCATTGGGCAAATTGCAGTGTGGTAGTAAATATACATTTATACAAAGGAGGCACATGAATTGGCAATAACATCACCATTTACAGCGTTTAAGGAAAACGGCAAAAAAGAGATCCACTTGGGACAACATGTTTTAGCAGAATTTTTCGAATGTGATCCGAACACATTGAACAGTATTGATAAAGTAGAAAAGTATATGGTGGATGCCGCCCTTGAATGTGGTGCGACTATTGTCCAAAAATGTTTCCACATGTTTAACCCTTACGGTGTTTCGGGTGTCGTAATTATTTCCGAAAGCCATCTTGCAATTCATACATGGCCCGAACTCGGTTATGCTGCGGTTGACCTTTTCACATGCGGCGACAAGTGCGACCCGAAAGTTTCTTATGAATTTTTGAAAGAAAAATTTAATTCTAAAAAAGCAACTTTCACTGAACTTAAACGTGGCATAATTGACGAAGAAACTATGAGAGTTGCCGAAAAACCCTTTGAAATTATGGAGCAGCTGGTTAATTAATTTTTCAATTTGTAAAAATATATAAACAAGAAAAACATTTTGTCTTTGCTTAGCCAAACAAGTTCAGCATGACAAAATGTTTTTTTGTTCCCTAATTTTTTCTGTGGTGCAATAAGCCCGAAGAATCTAATATTATAGGCTCTGAATGGCAAATTAGTTTATTTTGCGGGTGAAATGGCTTATTGAGTAAATTTTTAATTTATGTAAAAAAATTGACTTTTAAACTTAAAAAAGGTGTATGTTTATCTTATGATTTTTGCAAGAGGAAATTTCACTAATCCGTTGTGGATTTGAGAATAACCGGGGGATTCAATGATTGAAGAAATTCTGGATAAAAAATCTAATTTTGACTTAACATCAAAAAGCGCATTTTCAAAAGATGATGATTCGTTTACATCACGTTCTTATGCTGCTTTGCTTGCGAAGAATGCAATTCCTTATTCGCACAGAAAAGTTGCGGATAATTATACGATTATCAAGCGGGTGTTTAAGTTTCAGGCAGTTTCAAGCAGAATTACAAACACAGAAAAGGCGCTTCTTGCAAAATATGATTTTAATATTCTTGAATACACAACCGTAAAACAGATGTATGAAGAACTTGCGCTTCTTCAAAAATGGTCGTCATCTCAGGATGTAAAACTTAAACATGATGCTGACGAAATTCTCGAAATCAGAGCCAGAGAATTAAAATATATTGATGCAAACAGATATGCCAATATTTCAAACGAAATTTACAAAGGCTACATAGCTCTTGAACATTATTTTGAAGAAATCAGCAAATACAAAAGTAATTAATATCTGTATTTAATTTTCCATCCGTCATCAATAACCTTTTGGAAGCAGGCTGAATAATCGCCTGATTCATAGCTGCAATTTCCTGATGGAGATGTGTCAAGTGCATGACAATAATATGACCAATCTGTGACACGTCTTCCCGAGCATAATGAAGTGCCGTTAGGCAATACCCTTTTTGAGTTCATCACATACACCTCAAACATATTTCGTCCGAGCTGAGGAACCGTTAAATCTTTATAGTTGTCGGGAATTAATTCATTATTTAAAGCCGGTTTTAATCTCCCTATATCAGTAATGATATGAATTCTTGCTCGAAAATAATCCCCATTGATGTGATAATAATTGTCATTCATATGTACGCCAATTACAAAGGCATACAGTCCGGTAGGCGACTCCAGAAGATACGAAGATGTGTTTGGAGTACTTATTGAATACACATAGCCAAAATTTCTAGGATTCTCCTTCCCGTTGGGTTTAAATTTTAACCATGTAAAACAATTTTCTTTTCCTCTGCACCGGCTGTCAACTTCAACAAACTTCTGTTCATCGTGTAAAAACTTGGCAAACTCCCATACAAATTGTCCCCAGTTCGGAGCGCAATCCGTTAAATACGTTGAACATTCCTTTTCCTGCGCAAATTTATTTACATATATAGTAAGATCTGCGTATGCTCTGCGTAAAATTGCTGCATTGCGTGCCCGTTCCACATTTGTCATTACAATGACTAACATCATTGACGCAACAATGCCGATTATGCCTATTGTAATTAATACTTCTGCTAATGTAAATGCCGGCTTTGTGCTTTGGATATCTGAAAAATGACGGGTAAGATTATGAGTGTAACAAATTGATTTGCAGGGTAAAGTTAATGATTTTATGATACCCAAAGGCTTACGTAGAGAGATTAATACCCCCCCCCCCTGGCTGAAAGTGTTGTTATGTCTGTGTTTTGACATGCTAGGCTCTCCATTTGTGTTATATATTAGTAATTATAACGGATATATAAAATATTTTCAATCCCATTAAAATTGTTTGAAAATATGCTAACGCTCAGTATGACGTTGTTTTGAAAAAAATTGTGTAATTTGCTATATAAGTCCCTAAAAAAAGGACTTGATCTGCTCAAGTCCTTTTTCGTCATATAATATTTTATTTTAAGCTTCGGCAGTTTCTTCAGCGGGAGCTTCTGCTGCGGCTTTAGCTTCTTCTTCAGCTTTAGCCTTTGCTTCGGCTTCTGCCTGAGCTTTAGCTTGAGCCTTTTTAGAAAGCTTAACGGTTTCTTTTTTCTTGTAATTCAAAGTGCCGTCTTCGTTGCAGTTTTTGATTAAGTAAGCAACTGTTTCAGTCGGCTGTGCGCCTTTTTTAACCCAGTCAAGCGCAGTGTTTTTATCGAGCTGCATAACTTTAGTTTTCGGGTTGTAGTAGCCGAGTTCCTGAACCGGTCTGCCTTCGCGTTTAGTTGTTGAATTGATAACTATGATTCTGTATGAGGGGTTCTTTTTAGCACCCATTCTTTTTAATCTGATTTTTAACATTTTAAAATTTCCTTCTTAATTATTTAGTGACTTATCGTCGGACTGTGCAAACACTGCAGCCGCGCCGTATCTGGCAATCCTTGAACAAGGCTTAAGAGGAGTTGCCCGTTCCGACTTAATTATAATCACAAAAAACTCTGATAATCAAGGCTTTGATTAAGAAAAATAAATA